>CAYFQN010000005.1:36056-44896 GCA_964345285.1 uncultured Rhodothermales bacterium | reverse complement strand
TGCACGCCGTCGACGTCATAGGTGCGCACGACTTCGAGGACGAGGTCGAGCAGGACATCCTGCACGGCGGGATGGTAGGCGTTCATCCATTCGAAGCCGTTTTTCGTGAGCAGGTCGCCGTTCCGGTCGCGCGCGGCCCACGCGGGCTGGGCCTCGATGATGGGGCCACCCTCCGCCTGATAGGACGCGGCGAATCCAAACTCGAACCACGGGATGACGGCCAGCCCGTGCCGGTGCGCCACGTCGACGAGCTCAGCCAGCGGGTCGCGCCCGGCATAGCGCGGATCGATGCGGACCCCAATGAGGCTGTCGGTAACAGCGCTGGGATACACCGTGTACGCGTCATTCCAGACGACGGGATAGACGACGTTGAAGTGGTGATCGGCCAGAAATTGCATGGCCTCGTCGATGGACGCGCGGCTGGCGAGCACGTCGGAGTCAACGTTCGTGAGCCACACACCGCGCAATTCTATCGGTGCACGGCCGGGAAGCGAATCGTCCGGCGTGGACTCAGCGCATCCTGCAACGGCCCAAAGACCCGCTAACAGCAGCGCGACCCCCCACCCGGCAACCTGGTCCGGCATTAGCAGTCCTGCACGTTGTACAACGAAGTGGGTGATGGCGGCCGAGCCGACGTATGGCCCAGCGACCTGTACGCTGCGGCATGATAATGAACGAGTCCATGAATGGTAAGGCATTAGCCTACTTATGCCCCGTTCTCCGAAGGGCCTCATCTAGATTGGAACCGTTTCCACCCCCGATAGAGGCGTGGCGCACATTGCGCTCTTGACCTTCCGTTCTCATTTTTCGGAGCCGTTAGTTACCATAGGAGCATGCTTACCCTGCTCTTTCTGCGAGCGACTGGGCGCGCATTCGTGCGCGGGCCACCCCGACGTCCTCGTCTTCTCAGAAAGCCAGTTGGGCTACGCTGATGCCCTTTTCGTTCCTCGTATAATACGTCTGTTCCACGTGGCTCGCTCGCTCTTTATAGGCCTTGACGTTGGCGGCTCAAAAACCGAGCTGCTGGCTGCCTGTTCGTCCGCCGATGAGCCCGCCCGGCTGACAGGCCCGGGCGCCAACGCACAGCGGCTCGGCCTGGAAGCCACGGCGCAAACGCTGACCGACCTCATCCAACGCGCCCTGCACCGCCACCCGGACTGTGAACTGGCCGCCGTGTGTGCCGGAATCGCCGGCGCCGGGCGCACCGACGACCAGGAGATCTTGACGCAGCACCTGCTGCGCAAGCTCGATCTCTCGCCCGCTCCGCACATCCAAATCGTTCATGACGCGCACATTGCGCTAGAAGCGGCCTTCAAGGGCGGAAGCGGCGTCGTCGTGATCGTAGGCACTGGCTCCGTCGTGTTCGGGCGGACGCGCGACGACCGACTCGAGCGTACCGGCGGATGGGGCTACCTGCTGGGTGATGAAGGCAGCGGGTTCGGGTTGGGCCAGGCAGGCCTGCGCGCCGTGGCCCACGCCCTCGATGGCGGTCCCGATACGGTCCTGCGCGCCCGCGTCGCGAAGCAGCATGGTCTCGACAACCGCGACGACATCATCCACCAGGTGTACCAGCATGACTGGCCCCTGCAGGACGTGGCCCCCCTCGTCATCAGGGCCGCTACCGAGGGCGACGCTGTTGCATCGGGCATCGTGGATCGGCACACCCACCAGTTGGCGCAGCAAGTCGGGTGGCTGGTGGAGCGATGCACCGATATCGAGCCGCGCATTGCACTGCTAGGTGGCTTGAGCAGCGAGACGCCCTACGCGCGGGCCCTGCGCGATGCACTGCACAACGTGTTGCCCGGCTGGGCGGTTGAGGTGGTGCAGCAGCGGCCCGTCGTGGGCGCGCTGCATCTCGCCGCCCACGCGCCGGCCTGATCCCATGGCTTTTCAGCGCGCTCCTGCCTACCCTACCCGTACGCGCCGCTCTCTTCCGGACTCTTAAGGACCTTGCCATGTCTGATTACTCGCGTCGCCAATTTCTCGAAACCGGGTCCGCAGCCCTTGTAGGCGCTGGCCTCGCGGGCGCACCGGCTGTGCACACCCGCGCCAGCGACGGCGTAGCCCCCAATGACCGCTTGCAGTTCGGCCTCATCGGCTGCAACGGTATGGGGTGGGCCAACCTGGAAGCCCACCAAAAGCTGGAGGGCGTCGACGCCATCGCGCTGTGTGACGTGGACCGGAACGTGCTGGACCGCCGCGCGCCCCAACTCGAGGCCATGACCGGCGAAGAGCCTACGCTGTATAGCGATTACCGCGAGCTGCTGGCGGACGACGCTATCGACTTCGTCATCATCGCCACCCCAGATCACTGGCACTGCCTCCCGATGGTGGCAGCTTGCGAGGCCGGCAAGGACGTGTACGTCGAGAAGCCGCTGGCCAACTCGATCGGCGAGTGCTACGTGATGATGGACGCCGCCGAGCGCACCGGCACCGTGGCGCAGGTCAACCAGTGGCAGCGGAGCGCGCCCCACTGGCAGAACGCGGTCGACTACCTGCAGTCTGGCGTGCTCGGCACCATCCGTCACGCCAAAGCCTGGTCGTACGTCAACTGGAAGGGTCGCCTGCCGGTGAAGCCCAACCAGGAGCCGCCCGATGGCGTTGATTACAACTTCTGGCTCGGCCCGGCGCCCGACCGGCCGTTCAACCCGAACCGCTTTCACTTTACGTTCCGCTGGTATTGGGATTACGCCGGCGGCCTCATGACTGACTGGGGCGTTCACCTCATCGACTATATTTTCTACGGCATGGACGTCGGCCAGCCCACCTCCGTGATGTCGACGGGCGGCAAGTACGGCTTCCCCGACGATGCCCGCCAAACGCCCGACACGCAGCAGGCGCTCTACACGTTTGACGACTTTTCAATGACGTGGGAGCATGCTATCGGGCTCGGCAACGGCCCATACGGCCGGAGCCACGGTGTGGCCTTCGTTGGGAATAAGGGCACGCTCGTCATCGACCGAAGCGGCTGGGACGTCATCCCCGAAGTCAGCGACGGTGAATACATGACGGAAGCGCTTCCCCCACGCAGCGGCGGAGGCGGACTCGACGCGCACGCCGAAAACTTCGTGGCGTCTATCAAGGGCGAGGCCACACCCAACTGTCCCGTGGACACCGCAGCAAACACGGCCATCAACGCGCACCTCGGTAACATCGCTTACAAGCTAGGCCGGCGCGTCGACTGGGACGCCGGCGCCCGCCAGTTCGTCGGCGACGACGAGGCCAACGCCCACATCTGGCCCACGTACCGTGACCCGTGGACGTTGCCGCGCGTCTGACCGGCGCCTCACTGCACCTCACCGCGCCTCACCGCGCCTCACCGTCTCTCATCCCCGTGCACCAACTTCTCCTCGCCGATGCTTCACTCCCTGACTTCGTTCGCGCTCCTCGCTATCAGCCTTGCCCTCATGGCCCCTACCCTCTCCGCGCAAGACCGCGCTCCCGTGTACTGGGACGTCCACGACCCGGACCGGCCCACTCCGCCCGTCGTAGACCCGGGACCAGCTCCCGACCAGCCCGTGCCGCCCCCGGCCGACGCCACCGTCCTGTTCGATGGCAGCGACTTCAGCGCATGGACACACGACGACGGCTCCCCCGTCCAGTGGACGCTCGAAGGCGGCTACATGGAGGTCGTGCCCGGCACGGGCGGCATCCGGACGACGGACGGATTCGGTGACGTGCAGCTTCACGTGGAGTGGGCCGCACCGGTTGAGGTAGAAGGTGAAGGGCAGGAGCGGGGCAACAGTGGCGTCTTCCTGATGGGTCGCTACGAGGTGCAGGTGCTCGACTCGTATCAGAACGAGACGTATGCCGACGGCCAGGCCGCTGCGCTGTACGGCCAGTTTCCGCCGCTCGTCAACGCGAGCCGTCCGCCTGGGGTGTGGCAGACATACGACATCATCTTCCGCCGTCCGCACTTCGATGCGAACGGGCAGATGGTGCGCCCAGCCCGCTTTACCGTCTTCCACAACGGCGTGCTCGTGCAGGACCATGTTGAACTGACGGGGCCGACGGCCTACCAGGACCGGCCGCCGTACGAAGCCCACCCAGATCGCCTGCCGATTGGCCTGCAGGACCACAGCGACCTCGTGCGCTTTCGCACCATCTGGCTGCGCGAGCTTGAGTAATTACGTATGGGTGTGTGGGAGCTGAGGAGCCTTCCAACGCGGCCTGCACGCCCTCTCCCATACGCTCATCTCCCCCCTGCCCCTATGCTCTCGCCGGTCGATTACGTCGTGCTCGTTGGCTACCTCGTCGGCGTGGCCGTTTTCGGTATCATGGCGGGCGGCAAGCAAACCTCGACGGCCGATTACTTCTTGGGCGGGCGCGACCTGCCGTGGTGGGCCGTGTGCTTCTCCGTCGTGGCTACCGAGACGAGCACGCTCACCGTCATCGGCGTCCCGGCGGTGGCATACGGCGGCTCGCTCACGTTCTTGCAGCTCACGTTTGGCTACCTGCTGGGCCGCGTCGCCGTCAGCTTCTACTTCCTGCCCAAGTACTACGCCGGCCAGCTGTCTACGGCGTATGCCTTCTTGGGGAACCGCTACGGCGAGGGCATGCAAGCAACCGCGTCGGTCACGTTTCTCGTTACCCGCCTCTTGGCCGATGGCGTGCGGCTCTTTGCGACGGCCATCCCCCTTAAGGTGATTGCCGACAGCGTGGGGCTATCGGTGAGCTACTTTGAGATTATTTTTGTGATCGGCGTGGTAACGGCCCTATACACGCTGGTGGGCGGTATCAAGGCCGTCGTATGGATGGACGTTGTGCAGATGCTGCTCTACATCGGGGGCGCTGCGTTTGCCATCGCCTCGCTGCTCGGCACCGTGCCGGGCGACTGGTGGCAGCAAGCGGTGGCCGCTGGCAAGACCGACCTCATCGACACCGGCCTTGGCCAGTCGGTGGGCGCCTGGCTGACCCAGCCGTACACGTTTGTGACAGCTGTCGTGGGCGGCGCCATCTTCTCGATGGCCTCGCACGGCACCGATCAACTCATTGTGCAGCGGCTCCTGGCGTGCCGCACAGAAGCCGACAGTCAGAAGGCGCTCATCGGCAGCGGGGTCATCGTGATGGTTCAGTTCGCGCTGTTCCTCGCGGTGGGCCTCCTCCTGTGGGCCCACTACGGCGGCGCATCGATCGACGCCCTGGGCCTGCGCCGTGCCGACGAGATCTTCCCGAAGTACATCATCGAGGGGTTGCCGCCCGGCGTGTCGGGGCTGCTGCTGGCCGGCATCGTGGCAGCAGCCATGAGCTCGCTCTCGTCGTCGCTCAACGCGCTGGCATCCTCATCGATGAATGACTTGTACGAGCACATCATGGGCGCCCCGGTGAACCCGGACCGCGGCCTGCTCATCTCCCGCGGCTTAACGCTGTTTTGGGGCGTCGTTTTTATCGGCTTTGCGAGCCTGTTTCAGGACAACGAGAACCCGGTCGTGGAGCTCGGGCTGTCGATTGCGTCATTCACCTACGGCGGGCTGTTGGGCGTTTTCCTGCTGGGCCTATGGCACCGCGGGACGCAGCAGGTCGACGCCGTCATCTCGTTTCTCTTTACCATCGCGTTCATGGTGCTCGTGATCTTCGGCGTGTGGTACGGGCCGGACGTGGGCTGGGTGCTCGTCCTCAACCCGTCCGACGCGGAGATCGCCACCTCTACCCTGCGCTCAATCGGCTGGCCATGGTACACAGCCATCGGCGCCGGCGTCAACTTGGTCGTCGGCAGCCTGCTGGCCCTACGCCACCGCACGCCCCAGGCGGCGGCTTAGTCGGGCCCGCGCATTTTAAGTCGATGGCCCCACGCCGCGATAAGTGTAAGGACGAGATGCCGACCGATAATCGGCACGTCCCTTGCCCCACATGATGGGGCACCACGAGTGTGCCTGACGCACGGATATGCTCCGGTAGGCCCTGACCCTGTTTCCACGATGGCTTCCCCGCTCCTCCCCATTTGGTGGCGTGCCCGATCTCGCGCTCTCTTGCACTGGTTCACGCGCCCGGACGCTGCGCCCGACCCGCACACGGTCCGGCGGAAGCAACTGCTGGTAGTCGCCTCATTGATTATCGGGGGGATTGCGCTGTTCTTCGGGGTGCTGACGCCGCTTCTCCAGTCGAGCGTGGTGGTCATCCCTTCCCTCCTGGTGGGTGTAAGCCTGCTCATCCTGCTGAACCCGTTTCTCCTCCGCTGGCGCGGCGATCACATCCTACCCGGCACGCTCCTGACCGCCGAGTCGCTGCTGGTCTTGTCCATCATCATCCCGATGGACGAGGGATTCATGCCCTCGACTATGCTCTTCCTTCCGGTGCTGCCCCTGCTGGCCACCTTTCTCGTCGGCACGCGGCTGGGCGCTCTCACGGCCGTGGCTATCGTGGGTGAGGTAACGCTGTTCTACTGGCTAGATGCCTCCGGCTATCCGTTCCCGCGGAACTTCACCCTGGAACAGGAGGCGCTGCTCGACATGTTCGTGCTCAACGCGCTGATCGTGTCGACGGCCCTGCTGGGCTGGTTGTACGAGCACCATTCCATCCGGAACCTGCGCCACGTCAACCAGGAGCTACAGTACGCACGCGACACGCTGGAGGAGCAGGTGGCCGAGCGCACCGCGGCCTTGGCGGCGGTGAACGAGGACCTGGAGGCGGAGATTGCCGATCGCTGGCGCGCCGAGAAGCAGCTCCGCGCTAGCGAAAAACGCTTCCGCACGCTCGTTCAGAACGCCTCCGACCTCATTGCCGTGATCGGCAAGGAGGGCACCCTGCAGTACCTGAGCCCCTCCTACAAACGCATCGTGGGGTACGAGCCCTCCGACCGGGTCGGTGCCGACGCCTTCGAACACGTCCACGACGACGATTTGCCCGCTGTCCGAGCCGCCTTCGAGGAGAGCCTGCACCATCCCAACAAACTTATCCACGTCACCTGCCGGCTCCGCCATGCGGACGGCCACTGGGTGCACCTGGACGTGAAGAGCCGCAACCTGATCGACGACCCGTCGATCAGGGGGATTGTGGTGAACGGGCACGACATCACCGAACGCTATCGCTACGAGCAAAGCCTGCGCGCCGCCAAGGATGAGGCCGAGGCGGCGACGCGGGCGAAGTCGGCGTTTTTGGCGAACATGAGCCACGAGATCCGCACGCCCATGAACGGCGTCATCGGGATGACGGGCCTGCTCTCCGACACCGACCTCACACCGGAGCAGCGGGAGTATGTCGATATCATCCGCACGAGCGGCGACGGGCTGCTGTCGCTGATCAATGACATCCTCGACTTCTCTAAGATCGAATCGGGCCGCATTACGTTGGAGCGGCACCCGTTCGATGTACGCACCGTGGTGGAAGAAGCCCTGGACCTGGTCGCTCCTCGCGCGGTGGATAAGGGGTTGGAGCTGATGTACCAGGTCGATCCCACCGTGCCCGACACCATTCGATCGGACAGCACGCGGCTGCGCCAGATTCTCGTTAACCTGTTGAGCAACGCTGTCAAGTTCACCGACGAGGGCGAGGTGAGGGCGTCCGTCCAGCGAACGACGCCGCCTGCCCCCAACGGCACGACGGGGCCGGAGGGCGATCAGCCGACGTGCACGTTGCGCTTCGCCGTACACGACACGGGGGTTGGGATCTCCGCGGCCGAGCAGGATCGTTTATTCGATGCGTTCAGTCAGGTGGATGCTACGACGACGCGTAAGTACGGGGGCACCGGGCTGGGGCTGGCCATCTGCAAGCGCCTGACCGAACTGATGGACGGTACTATCCGCGTGGACAGCACGCCGGGGGAAGGCTCCACGTTCAGCGTTACGGTTTCAGTCCCCGTGGTGTCGCCCGCCCATGAGCGCCCCGGCGCCCCTCCCGCCCTATTCCATCGCCACGCACTCGTGGTTGATGATAACGCCACCAGCCGATCCATCCTGTCCACCCTGCTGAAGCGCTGGGACATGACTGTTCGCGCCACGTCCGATCCGGCTGACGCCCTGCGCTGGGTGCGCGACGGAACAACCTTCGGCGTGGCTATCATCGACGCGCAGATGCCTTCTATGAGTGGCACCAGGCTCGCCGCGGCGCTTCGAGCAGCAACGGACGACACGTCTCCGCTTCCCATCATCCTGCTCAGCCCAATGGGCCAGCGTGCCGAGGCGGAGACGCTCATTGCCGAGCAGGTCTCCAAACCGGTCAAGCCGGCCCATCTACAGCGTGCCTTGACCAGTGTGCTGAGCGACGAAGCATCGGTTGCGCCTGCCCCCGCGCGCCCCTCTGTTGCCCCCACTGTGCCGGACGGGCTGCGCATTCTACTCGCTGAAGATAACCCGGTCAACCAGAAAGTGGTACAGCGCATCCTCAGCCAATTCGACTGCCACGTCGACCTCGCCGGCAACGGGCTGGAAGCGCTCGATCTGTTAGACCGCGCGCACTACGACGTGGTGCTCATGGACGTGCAGATGCCCGAGCTGGACGGCCTGGAGACTACGCGGCATATTCGCACCAATGAGTTGCCCCAACCCTATATCATTGCACTCACGGCGAATGCGATGAAAGGGGATCGGGAACGGTGCCTGGACGCGGGCATGGACGACTATGTCAGCAAGCCCATCCAGGTGGGGGACTTGGCAGCAGCGCTCTCTGCGGCCCCTCAGCCTTCCGCAGCTAATCTGGATGCGTAGTCGCCTACAGCCGATGCGCCGCGATGGCGGCCCTACGAGGGCATTCATCGCAGACCTGTGTTCGCCGCAGTCGGGCGGCCGTGCGGGCACCGTGCCGTGCGGGCACCGTATGGTCGTCCGGTCGGCAGCCTGTGGTCTGCCTATCGCTGCCTTCCAGCTTCTCTTATTCGGATCGCTGCTCACCCGGCGTGTCGTTCG
>CAYFQN010000005.1:13002-35956 GCA_964345285.1 uncultured Rhodothermales bacterium | reverse complement strand
TTCGTCTTCCACTTCGTCTTCCACATCGCGCTCGTTCGTCTTCTGCACCGCGCACCGGCGTAACGCGCCCACCAGCGCATCGGGATCGACCGGCTTCGTGACGTAGTCGTCCATCCCGGCGTCGAAGCATCGCTGCCGGTCCTCCTCCATCGCCGAGGCCGTCATGGCTACGATGTAAGGGCGCGGCGCGTCAACAGCACCACCCAGGATACGACGGGTGGCTTCCAAGCCGTCCATTTCCGGCATCTGGACGTCCATGAGTACGATGTCGTACGCGTCACGCTCTAGCGCATCGAGGGCCTCCTGTCCATTGGCGACCATGTCGGCGTCATAGCCAACCCGGCGGAGTTGTTGGTGGGTCACTTTTTGATTGACGAGATTATCTTCGGCGACCAAGATTCGAAGGGGATACCGGTCAGCCATCGTAGGCTTTGAGGACCCGGTGGATACCCGGCTAGGCTCGTACGCAGCCTGGCCGAGCACGTCACGCAGTGTGTTGAGCAGCCGCCCTGGCTTGATGGGTTTCAGCAGGCACACGGCGCACCCGGCCTCCCGGGCATCCTGTTGCATCTGTTGGTCGCCGATCGAGGTCAGCATGACGAGAGGCACGTCGTCATACGCTGGGCGGCTGCGGATGGCGCGGGTCAGCGCGACGCCGTCCATCTCGGGCATGCGCATGTCGAGCAGGATGAGGTCGTAGGGCGCCTCCGCCTCGTCCAAACGCCGGAGCGCTTCCTCGCCCGACGTGGCCTCGTCGACGGCCAGCCCCCACTGCTTGCCGTACCCGCGCAGGATGACGCGGTTGGTTTCATAGTCGTCGACGACGAGGGCGCGCTGCCCGGCCAGCCCCGACTGCTCGCCCTGCTCGTGCGCCTGGTCGGCGGCTGCCTCGGCAACCCTCAGTGGCACGATGAGGCTGAAGGTCGATCCTTCCCCCGGCGCACTCTCCAGCTCAATGCGGCCGTCCATCATGCGGGCGAGCTGCTGGCTGATCGTCAGACCCAGCCCGGTGCCGCCATACTTGCGGGCCGTTGAGCTGTCGGCCTGCACGAACGGGTCGAAGAGCGTCTCTTGCTTCTCCTCGGGGATGCCGATGCCGGTATCCTGGACGGCGAACGTAAGCGGCACCGTTTCGCTCGAGTGCGGCCGCGGCTCTGCATCGACGCGCACGACGACTTCGCCCTCCTCGGTAAACTTGACGGCGTTGGACAGGAAGTTGATGATCACCTGGCGCACGCGCGCGGCGTCGCCCAGCACCCAGCCGGGTACATCGGGGCCGATGTGGTAGGCTAGTTTCAGGTCGTTACGCGTAGCTTGATGTGCGACGAGGTCGAGCGCCTCCTCCACGCACGCACTGACCGCGAAGGGCTGCTCGTCCAGCTCCAGCCGGCCTGCCTCAATCTTGGAGACGTCGAGGATGTCGTTAATCAGACTAAGTAGCGCGTCGCCGCTCGTGCGAATCGTCTCCGCGTACTCCTTCTGTTCGGTGTCTAAGTCGGTGTCCAACAGCAGCGCCGCCATCCCGATGACGCCGTTCATGGGCGTGCGGATCTCGTGGCTCATGTTCGCCAAAAACGCCGACTTCGCCCGCGTCGCCGCCTCGGCCTCTTTGCGCGCCTGATCTAACTCGCGAATGGTGTGCGCGAGGTTGCTGCTGTTGCGCTCAAGGGCCGCTTTGGCTTCTTCGAGGTTCGTTGCATAGCGCCGCAACTTCTGCTCGCGGCCTACCCGCTCGGTTATTTCGCGGTAGTACCACACGCGGCCATAGTAGGTGTCGTCATCGCTAATGGGGTGAGAGTGGCGATCGAACACGCGGCCATTCTTTAGCGTCACCTCGTCGCGGCTCGTTTCGTGGGGGTTGTCGTACAGATGCTCGACGGCCGCCAGAAACCGATCGGGGTGCTCCACCTGCCGAATCGCTTCGGCCAGAATCTGCTCATCGTCGCCGCTCGCAAGCGCCTCGTCGGAAAGGCTCCACAGTTCGACGAAGCGCTGGTTGTAGGATACGATCCGGCGATTGTCGTCGATGACGAGGATGCCATCGGGGGCTGCTTCTTGCTGAGCGACGAGCATGGAGTGGCTACGGCGGAGGGCGGACTCGGCCTCCTTGCGCTCGGTGATGTCGAGATGCGTGCCCACCACGCGCCGGGCCGTACCGTCCTCGTTCCATTCGGCGACGCGGCCGCGGTCTAGGATCCACCGCCACGATCCGTCCTTGTGCCGCATCCGCACCTCCAGGTCCATCCGGGTGCACGCCCCGCTGCTGAGGTCGTCGAGGACGCGCTCGACGCGCGGCCGATCGTCCGGATGCAGATGCTCGAGGTAAAAGTTGGGCTCAGATTCCACCTCGCGGAGCGTATAGCCGAGCATCGCGGCCCAGCGCTCGTTGTACCGGGTGTGGCCGGTGTCTAGGTTGGCATCCCAGGTGCCAAGGTCGCCGCCTTCCAGCGCCATGTCCAGCCGCTGTCGTTCCTCGCTCAGGCGGCGCTGGCTGCGGCGGAGGGCCTGCTCGGCCGTCTTGCGCTCGGTGATGTCCATGTGAGTGCCTACCATACGAGCGGGCGACCCGTCCTCATTCCACGCCAGCACCTTGCCGCGGTCTAGGATCCACCGCCACGATCCGTCCTTGTGCCGCATCCGCACCTCGAGGTCCAACTGCGCATGGGTGCCCTCAACGCATCGGTGGATCGCCGCCGCTACGCGGTCGTGGTCGTCCGGGTGCAGATGCTCGAAGAAGAAGTCGGAGCTGTGTTCTATTTCATCAGGCGTGTAGCCCAGCATGGCGGCCCAGCGGGCGTCGTATCGCGCCGTTCCCGTATTCAGATCGGCGTCCCAGGCGCCAAGGTCACCGCCTGCAAGCGCCATATCCAGTTGCTTTCGCTCGTCTTCCAGCGTCTCCCGGCTGGCCCGGAGGGCTTCTTCGGTCTGCTTGCGTTCGGTGATGTCCGTTTCGATGCCGCCCATGCCGACGGGGCGGCCGTCAGCATCGTACTGGAGGCGGATGCTGCGGCGCACCCATCGCACCTCGCCCTCGGGCTGTACGATGCGGCACTCGTAGTCGGCGGCGCCCGTCGTCAGTAGCGCCTCGTGTTGCGTCAGTGCGACCGGGCGGTCGGCCTCGTGGATGCATTGGAGCCACAGCTTCGGATCGTCACGGAAGGCGGCGAGTGGGCGGCCATATATGGCCGTGGTTGCCTCGTTGGCGTAGCGCACGTGGTACTTCGTCTCGTCGTGTGGGCACGCGGGGTCGAGTTCCAGGGCCCACACCGCATCGTCCATCGATTGCATGAGCCTCTTGAACTGCGCCTCGCTCTCTTCCAGGGCCCGCTGCACGCCCTGCTGCTCCGTAATATCCTCGATGGAGAGCACCACGCGCACCACCCGGCCTGCGTCGTCAAAGAGCGGCGCCCCGTTGACCCGCAAGATGTAGGGCGCATCATCGGGGGGACGCACGACATACTTGCAATCGAGCACGGGGGCTTCCTGCTCAATGACGCGCTGATGGATCAGTGCACCACGATCCAGCGGGGTGCCGCCCAACGTGGCTATCGACCAGCCGGTGGGAACGTAGCGGCGCCCATGTACGGCCGTCGCCCCCTGCCCCAACACGGTAGCGGCTCGGCGATTAGCGTGCACCACGCGCCCCGAGGCATCTACCACGGCAATCGCCGCCGCGCTCGTTGCCATAATACTGTCAAGCAGGTCGCGTTCTTCCTCTAACGCTTCCTCTACTTCCTTGCGCTCGGTGATATCTTGTAACGTGCCATTTAGCCCCACGACCTGGCCGGCTTGGGCGCGCGGCTCGCACAGCATGCGCACCCACCGCACGTTCCCCTTGGCCGTGACAAACGGAAGCTCCAGATCAAACGGCTCGCCGGCGTCGAGGGCGCGGCCAACCGCATCGTGGAGCGCAGGTAGCGCCTCAGGGGCGAAGAAGGATAGCGCCCGGTCAAGCCCTACATCAAGGTGAAGGGGCAACTCATAGAGGTGATACACCTCTTCCGTCCACGAGAGCGCGTCGGTGTCCACGTCGTAGGCCCACCCGCCGACGTGTGCCATGCGCTGCGTGGTGCGCAGCAGCGCCTGGCTCCGGGCACGGGCAGCCTCGGCCTGGGTCCGCGTGGCAACCTCCCTCCGCAGCTCCAGCTCGTTTGTCACGAGGTGCGCAAGGCGCTCCAGATGCTGCAGCTGAGCCGCGCCAGGGGCGCGCGGTGCCGTGTCCATCACGCAGACCGCACCCAGCACGGGGCCGTTGGGGGTAACAAGCGGGGCGCCCGCATAGAACCGAATGCCGGTTTCGCCGGTAACGAGCGGGTGGTCGGCGCATCGGTCGTCCACGGTGGCATCTTCCACCACCGTGGGCTCGTGGCCCTCCAGGGTATCCGTGCAGAATGAGAGCACGCGGTCGGCCTGCTCGTCCGCCACCCCGATGCGCGCCTTGAACCAGGGCCCATCCTCGCCGACGAGCATGACGAAGGCCATGGGGACGTCGAGCAGGTCGGCCGCTAGGGCAGCCACGTGATCGAAGGCGGCCGCGGGCGACGTGTCTAGCACGTTGTACCGGGTCGGCGCCTCCAGCCGATGGGGCGTGTCGTTGTCCAGTGGGGAAATGGTTGGCATACACGAGGTGCGCACTCTGCTCCATCGGGCGGAGCGAGGCGCTGGGCGAATGCAAGGACGTATCCACCTTTTATCATCGGCCTTTTTCCTCAAGCATTAAGCCCCGTGCCGCATCGTTTGTATCCACGGCATCGGCCGCAGGGGGCAGGCCTCTCACTCCGGAAGGTGCCGTGGCAGCCGCACCGTGAAGCAGGTCCCCTCCCCCTTTCCGGTGGTCACGTCGATGGTCCCGCCCATAAGTTGCACCAGCTGATGCGTGATGGCTAAGCCAAGCCCTGAGCCCTCGAAAGTGCGGGCGTTGCCCGTCGACTCCTGTCGGAACGCGTCGAACAGGTGGGGCAGGAAGTCTTGATCGATGCCCACTCCGGTGTCATCCACCTCGATGACGACGTGGTCGGCCGGGGTACGCAGGCGCACATCGATCCGCCCGCCGGCTGGCGTGAATTTCACGGCGTTGCCCAGCAGGTTATTCAGGATGCGCTGCACGGCCGAGGCATCGAGGTGAGCCTCAACGGGGTCGCTGGGAAGATGCACATGCAGAGCGACGTCTTCCTTTTCGGCGCGCGGCGTAAAGAAGCTCGCTGCCCCTTCCACTTCTTGGCCTACGTTGATGTCTTTCGGGGCCAGCTGCATGGACCCGGCCTCCAGTTGCGAAAGGTCAAGCACGGAGTTGAGCGTATCGAGGAGCCGCTGCCCCCCTCGCTGGATGAGGTGCGCGAACCGGCTTGCCTCACCGAGGTCCTGCTCACCGAGCACCTCCGAGAACCCGATGATGGACGTGAGGGGCGTGCGGATCTCATGGCTCATGTTGGCGAGGAAGGCTGACTTTAGCCGGTTCATCTCTTCGGCCTCGTCACGCGCGGCGCGGAGCGCATCCTCGCGGTTGATCCGCTCGATCACGCCGTCCGCGTTGCGTGCCAGTATTTCGATCAGCTTGAGGTCAAACTCGTCAATCGCCCCGACGTGCAGGCTGCCCACGGAAATGGTGCCGTGGGATCCGATGGGTACGTACGCGCAGGCGCGCACCACACCGAGGTCGTATGAGAGGTCGAGGGCTTGCACGTCGTCATAGTGCATCGTTTCGCCGCGGCGGAAGGCCAGCGCCACCAAGCTATCGGCTGCTAAGTCGTAGCTAGGGCGGTCGGGCATGAGCGCTCGGCTCGTGCCCGAGACGGCGGCTGGTACTAGCACTCCTTCCTCGGTCTGATACCGGACCGCGCTGATCGGGTAGCCCAGTGTGTCGTCGATGAGCGTCAGGATGTGCTCGGCCACCTGCTCGTGCGTTCGTGCCTCAGTGAGGCCACGCATGGCTTCGTAGAGCGCCTCCACGCGCTGCTCACGGCGTACGAGGGCTTCCTCGGCCGCTTTCCGCTCGTCCACCGAGCGCGTCGAGGCGATGAGCGTCGCCGCCCCACCATCGCCCGGCACATGCTGGCCCGCCGTCTCCACCCACAGGTAGTGCCCGTCGGCGTGCTGTGCGCGATACTCGAACTGCACCTTCTGTGCACCCTGATGGGCCTCGGCAATGTGAGCCTCCACCCGGTCCAGGTCGTCCGGGTGGACAATCGGTTGAAACGTGGTCCCGACCAAGTCTTCGGGCGCATAGCCCAGGAGGTCCTTCGCAGACGGCGATGCATAAAGGTATGTGCCATCGGGCGCGTGGCGGGTAACCAGGTCGGTCGTCTCTTCGGCGAGAGCGCGGAAGCGCTGCTCACTCTCGCGGAGCGCCTCCTCCGCGCGGCGCTGCTCGGTGACGTCGCGGATGGATCCGATGCCCGCCGGCTCGCCCTGGTAGGTGATGGCCTGCACGCTGAAGTCGGCGTAGCGCACGCTGCCGTCCTTGCGCAGGATGCGCACCTCGTACCGGTTTGGCGCCGTGCCGTCAGCACGGCCCCGAGCGTACTGCCTGACCCGCTCGCGGTCCTCTGGGTGCACCAGTTCGAGGACGTCCATGCTGAGCAGCTCGTCCTCGGCATAGCCGGTCAGCTTTTCCACACGCCGGTTCACGAAAAGCAGCCGGGGGTCACGGTAGATGTAGATGGCGTCATGGCTACGCTCGACGAGGGTACGGTAGCGCTGTTCGCTCTCGCGGAGCGCCTCTTCCGCGCGGCGCCGCTCGGTGACGTCCCGGATGACGGTTTGCGCGGCGTCTTGCCCTTTGTACGTGATAGGAATTGACCGGGCCACCACAATCCGTTCCTTCCCATCGAGCCGTACCATCGTGTGCTCGAATGGCTCGGTGGCTTCCCCGCGCTCCAATTGCGCCTTGCGTTGTTGCAGGCGGTCCTTCGTCTCCTCGGCGACGAGGTCGAACACCGAGCGGCCGATCACGTCACTGGGATGATCCGCCCCGAAGAGGCGAGCGCCGCTCGGGTTGATATACGCGTACCGGCCATCGACCGTGATGTGAATTGGGTCGGGGTGCGACTCGACCAGGGTACGCCAGCGCTCTTCACTGGCGCGCAGGGCATCCTCGGCCTTCTTCCGCGCTGTGATGTCGCGGATGAAGGCGTTGACGAGGCGCTCGCCGCGGTCGTTCTCCATCATGGCGGCGCTTACGTCCAGGTCTACGCGGTGGCCGTCGCGATGAACGTGCTGCGTCTCGAATCGGTAGTTTTCTACCTCGGGGTCGTTCTGGATGCGCTGGTCGAGCACCTCGGACGTGAACCCCACGTCCAGGTCGCGGATGTCCATGCCAATGAGCGCGTCGTGGTCGTACCCCACCATCTGGCAGTAGGCCGGGTTGACCTCCACGATGGTGCCCTTCATGTCGTGCAACATGTAGCCATCCAGCGTGGTCTCCAGGATACGCTGCTTTTCAGCCAGGCTGCGCGTCAGGGCCTGCTCGGCCGTTTTGCGCTCGGTGATATCCTGCAGCGCACCGGCGAGCTTGACGACCTCGCCCTTTTCGTCTTCGATGGCACTGCCCACTACGCGTACCCACCGCGGCGGTCCCGTTTCGGTAGCAAGGGAAACCTCCAGATCATACGACGTGCCCTCCTGGATGGCCGCTCGGATGGCTGGGCGCAAGGTGCCGAGTCCCTCAGGGGAAAATAGTTCGTCCATCTCGCCAAAGCGGGCGGTCTGGTTCGGATCCCACCCAAGAATCTGACAGGACTCCTCGCTCAGGTCAACACGGCCACTCTCCGCGTCGTACTCCCAGGCCCCGGCTAATCGCTGCGCTTGATCTAACAGGTCGCGCTGGCGACGCAGTTCTTCCTCGCGTTTCTTGCGCTCGGTGATGTCGAGCACGGTGCCCACGACGCGTGTCGGGCGCCCTTCCTCCCCGCCTTGCATGATGACGCCGGAGAGCTCGACGACGCGTTCACTACCGTCAGGCCGGACGATGGGATGCTCTACCGGCTCCATGTGCCCGGCTTCGATGGACCGCTGGTTCAGCGCTTCGATGCGCTGGCGGTCGGGCTCGGGGATCGCCTCAAAATAGGTCGTCGTGGTGGGGTCGAACGCGCCCGGCTCGTACCCGAAGATGCGGTACGTTTCGTCGGACCAGTGGATCGCTCCCGTTTCCACGTTCCAGTCCCAGTGGCCCAAGTGTGCGACGCGCTGCGACTCCTTTAACAGACGCCGGCTCTCGCGAAGCGCCTGCTCGCGCTCCTTCTGTTCTGTGATGTCGTCGACGATAAAGACGGTGCCGGTGACCGCATCGTCCTCTCCGTGCAGCGGCGCCCCGTTGATCGACAGGATGCGGCGGCGCCCGTCCGGCCCCTCGATGGCGTGTTGCACGTCGTACACCGGCGCCTCGGTCGCCATGACGCGGGCGAAGGGCTGCTCCTCATCGGGAAACGGGCCGTCATCGACGGCGGTGTGCTTCCAGCCGGGGTCGTCGTAGGTGCGCCCCTCGACGCCGCTCCCACCGAGCCCCAGCACCTCTTCCGCCCGCTCGTTAGCGCGGATGATCTGTCCGTCGGCGTCCAGCACGGTGATCGCCGCGGCGCTCGTGTCAAAGATGCCGGCCAGCAGATCACGTTCGGCGCGGAGAGCCTCTTCCTGCTGGTACGTGTCCGTCACGTCGCGAAAAACCATGACGACGCCCAAGAGGTCGCCGTCGTCGTTGCGGATGGGGGCTGCGCTGTCGGCAATCTGGCGCTGGGTGCCGTCCCGCGCCGTAAGCATGGTGTGGTTGGCCAGCCCTACGATCCGGCCTTCCTCGAGCACCGTCTGCACCGGACTCTCAACCGGAGCGCCTGTCTTGGCGTTCTCGATGCGGAAGATGTCGGCCAGAGGCCGGCCTGCGGCCTCGTGGAGCGGCCACCCGGTCAGCCGCTCGGCGATAGGGTTCATCTCCGTGACCCGGCCCTCCGTATCGGTCGCAACGACGGCGTCGCCAATCGAGTGGAGCGTGACGGCCAGGTACTTCTCGCGCTCTCGGAGCGCTTCCTCCGCAGCGCGCCGGTCGGTGATGTCGTCGAAGAAGACGGAGAGGCCATCCTCGAACGGGTACGTGTTGACCTGGAACCACGTCTCCAGCGGGGGGAAATACGCCTCGAACTGCACGCGCTCGCCCGTGCGGGCGGCCCGGTGGTACTGTTCGTAAAAGTCGAGGTCTACGGCGTCGGGGAATTCGTCCCACACGTTCCGGCCGAGCAGCTCGTCGCGTGGGCGTTGCAGCAGCGCCTCGGCCTGCTCGTTGAGATAGGTGAACTGCCACGCGTCGTCGAGCGCAAAGAACGCATCGGTGATGCTCTCCAACACGTCAGTGTGGTGGGGATGGGCGACGCGCGACTGCATCTGATCCATGGCCATATCGGCCAAGTCCTGCAGCGTCTCGCGCGACGATGGGTCGTCCAGCGCGCGCGGTGCGGTATCTATCACGCACACCGACCCGATGCGGTATCCATCGGGTGTGGTCAGCGGGGCACCCGCGTAAAACCGAATCCCCGGATCGCCCGTGACGAGGGGGTTGTCGGCAAATCGCTCATCCTGCGTGGCGTCTTCCACCACCATGACGCCCTCGTCGCGGATTGTGTACATGCAGAATGAACGGTCGAGATCGGTCTCGTCTCGGCCAAACCCGACGCTGGCCTTGAACCACTGCCGGTCCTCATCGACAAACGTGATGAGAGCGATGGGCGCATCGAACCACCGGGCGGCCAGCCGAGCGATGCGATCGAACGGTGCTTCCGGCGGGGTGTCGAGAACGGCGTAGCGGCGCAACGCAGCAAGTCGGGCCTTCTCATCGGAGGAAGACATGGAGACAGGGGTAATGACAGGAACGGAATGACATTACTCGCCACGTGGACACTGCGAATATATTGTATTACGCCGCGTTATGCGAATAGCACGGCACCGCGCCCCGAGTTTCCTGTGGCGGTTGTGACTCTACGGCCCGGCATGTAGTATAATCGGTACCCCTTCTGCCCCGCTTAACCGCTTGCCTCTATGCCTCCACCGCCCTCGCCTGCCTCCCTTGCCGGTGTGGACGTCGGCGGCACGTTCACAGACGTCGTCCACGTCACCGATGGCATCCTGCAGGTCCACAAGGAGGCGACGACATCGGTCCAGCACGAAGGCGTCGTGCAGGGGTTGGGGGCTGTCGGCGCGGGGCCAGGCCATCCCGTGGCGCACGGCACGACGGTCGCCACGAACGCGCTGCTGGAGCGGGGCGGGGCCCGCACGGCCCTGCTTACCACCCGCGGTTTTGCCGACGTGCTGGCCATTGGCCGCCAGAACCGGCCTCACCTGTATCGCCTGCATCAGGATCGCCCGCCGCCGCTCGTTCCCTCCCGGTGGCGCTTCGAGGCCGACGAACGCCTCGATGCCGACGGCGCCGTGCTCCACCCTCTCGACCCCGGCAGCGTCCGCGCCGTGGCTGATCGCCTGGCGGAGGACGACGTCGAGAGCCTCGCCATTGTCTTTCTGTTTTCGTTCCAGGACCCGACTCACGAGCAGGCGGCGGCGCATATCATCCGCGAGCACCTGCCGGACCTGCCGATCACGCTGAGCAGCGACTTGCTGCCGGAGCACCGCGAGTACGAGCGCACGGCCACCACGGCGGTCAACGCCTACGTACAGCCCCTCGTGCGCCGGTATCTGAATCGGCTGGGTGACGCCCTGGACGACCGCCCGGTGCGCGTAATGCAGTCCAATGGCGGCACCATCGGGCTGCAGCCGGCTGCCGAGGAGGCCGCCCGCCTCGTGCTGAGCGGACCCGCCGGGGGCGTCGTCGGCGCCTTCGGGGTCGCGCAACGCGTGCTCGGCACGGAGGCGCCCCGCCTTATGACGTTGGACATGGGCGGGACGAGCACCGATGTGGCGCTCTGCGATGGGGCTATCCCGCGCACGAGCGAGCACGTCATCGCCGACCTGCCGTTGCGCCTGCCCACGGTCGACATCCACACCGTCGGCGCCGGTGGGGGCAGCATCGCACACGTAGATGCTGGGGGCAGCCTGCGCGTCGGGCCGCAGAGCGCGGGCGCCACGCCGGGCCCGGCCTGCTACGGCCGCGGCGGCACAACCCCCACGGTGACGGATGCGCACCTCGTCTTAGGCCGCCTCCACCCCAACCGGTTCCTCGGCGGCACCGTTGAGCTGGACGCAGCTGCCGCCCACGACGCCCTCACTACGTTGGGCGATGCCCTGGACCTGCCGCCCGAGGCAGCAGCCCTCGGCGTGCTGCGCGTAGCGAACGCGACGATGGAGCGGGCGCTGCGACGCGTCTCGGTCGAGCGCGGGCACGACCCGCGGGCTCACGTGCTAATGCCCTTCGGCGGCGCCGGGCCCCTTCACGCCTGCGCGCTGGCCGACGCGCTGGACATCCGGCGCATCGTGGTACCACCCGCCCCAGGGGTGCTAAGCGCCCTGGGCCTCTGCATGGCCGATGTGGTACACGACGCTACGCAGGCCATCCTTCGCCCAGCCAATGCGCTCGTCGACGATCCCGCGCCGCTCGCAAATCAGGCGGATGCCCTCGCCGCCACCGTGCGCGCCCCGCTCGACCGGGGCCCAGACGAGGCGCCCACACTTAACGCCGAGATCGAGGCGCGGTACGCCGGACAGAGCTACGAGCTCACGGTGCCCCTCGCGTTGCCCGTTACGAGCGAGCACGTCGCCGATGCGGTCGATCGGTTTCATGCCGCGCACCGGCAGCGCTATGGCCACGCCTTGCCCGATGCCCCCGTGGACGTCGTGACGCTGCGGGTGCGCGGGACCCAGCCGGGCACTCCGCTCCAGCTGCCGCGCGAAGACCGGACCGATGCCCCCGCCCGCGCAGCCCAGTTCGAGACCCGCCCCATCTGGTTCGACGCCGACGCCCCGACCAACACCCCGTGCTACGACCGGGCTGCCCTCCACCACGGGCATCGCTTTGAGGGCCCCGCGGCCGTGTATCAGTACGACACCAGCCTGATCATCCCTGCCGGATGGGCCGCGCACGTCGACGCGTGGCGCGCTCTCCACCTCAATCGGCCCTCCGACTACTAACGCCTTGCCCACCATGCCTTCCGACGCCTCGGCCACGTCTCCGGACGCCGATCCAATCCAGCTCGAACTGTATCGCCACCGCTTCGAGGGCGTGGCCGAGGAGATGGGTGTCACGCTGCGGCGGACCAGCTACTCGCCCAACATCAAGGAGCGGCTCGACTTTTCGTGCGCCGTGTTCGACGGGGATGGGCAGATGGTGGCACAGGCCGCCCACATCCCCGTGCACCTCGGGGCGATGCCTGCCAGCATGGCCGCCGCGCTCGACGCGGTGGACACGTGGCATCCCGGCGATGTCGTCATCCTCAACGACCCGTACGCCGGCGGCACGCACCTGCCCGACCTCACCATGATCTCGCCGGTGTTCACCGGCACGCATTCGTCCGGCGACGCGCCCACAGGGCCGCTCTTCTTCGTTGCCAGCCGCGCTCACCACGCCGACGTCGGCGGCATGACGCCCGGCTCGCTCCCGCTGTCGACGGAGATCTTCCAGGAGGGACTCATCATTCCGCCCATCAAGCTGTACCGCGGCGGCACGCTCAACGACGACGTGCAGCGGCTCGTCCTCCGCAACGTACGCACGCCGGATGAGCGCCGGGGCGACCTGGCCGCCCAGCGCGCCGCCCACACGGTGGGCACCCGGCGCCTCCACGATCTGGTGGACACGCACGGCCGCTCGGACGTCACCGCGTACGCCAATCACCTGCAGGCCTACAGCGAGCGGCTGGTCCGCAGCGCGCTGGCCGACGCGCCCGATGGTGCCTATTCGTTTGAGGACGTGCTAGAACTCGAACACGGCGCGGCCACCCTTCGCGTGACCGCCACCATCGAGGGCAACGCCGTGCAGTTCGACTTCGCCGGGACCGACCCAATGGTGGACGCGTCGCTGAACGCCGTGCTCAGCATCACGCAGTCAGCCTGCATCTACGTGGTGCGCAGCCTGGTCGACGGGCCCGTGCCGATGAATGCCGGGTGCTTTGCGCCCGTCCGCGTCACGGCCCCGACGGGTTGCCTTGTACATGCGCAGCCTCCGGCCGCCGTCGCCGGGGGGAACGTGGAAACTTCCCAGCGGATCGTAGACGTCGCCTTGGGGGCGCTCGCGCAGGCGCTGCCAGACCGAATGCCCGCCGCATCGCAAGGCACGATGAACAACCTCACGATCGGCGGCCAGCGCGCCGATGGCACCTCGTACGCGTACTACGAAACGATCGCTGGCGGCATGGGAGCCAGTGCGCAGGGAGATGGCCTGAGTGGCGTACACGTCCACATGACCAACACGCTGAACACGCCCGTGGAGGCGCTGGAGCGGGCGTTTCCCTTCCGGATCCGGACCTACGCACTTCGTGAGGGGAGCGGCGGAGCCGGCGCCCATCGGGGCGGCAAGGGGATCGTGCGGGAGTACGAGCTGCTCGCACCCGCCACGGTTACCATGCTCAGCACGCGCCGGCAGCACGCGCCATGGGGAGTGGCTGGCGGATCAGGTGGGGCGCCAGGCCGCAACGTCCTCATCCGCGGCGACGGATCGGAGAAGCCCCTCCCCGCCCAGTTCTCCTGCCGCCTCGCCGCCGGCGATCGGTTGCGCGTCGAAACGCCCGGCGGCGGCGGATGGGGCGGTGCCTGATTTATTTTTCCTTTTGAGACGTGAAGCCTTCTTATCCGCGAGCCCGGAAGCTCTTTTCTGGATAATCGCCAAAAATGTGAAGGATCTGTAAGCAGGTAGCAATCCACCGCTGCGCAGGTTACCCTAGTGTTACACCGTAATGACCCACCGACCGATGTACCGAGGAGGTATCATGATCAAAAAGCTACTATCTGCCCTAACCCTTATGGCGCTGTTCGTCCCTGCGGCGTTCGCCCAGACGGGCACCGTGACGGGTACGGTGACGGATGCTGAGACCGGCGAGACGATCCCCGGCGCCAACGTGGCGCTGACGGAGATCAACCGTGGTGCAGCGACCAACCCGGATGGTGAATACACCATTAGCAGCGTGCCCGTCGGCACGTACACGCTGCGCGTCAGCTTCGTAGGCTACAGCGCGTTCGAAGCCGAAATTTCTGTTCGAGCCGGCCAAACCACCACACAGGACGTCGCGCTGGAAGCCGGCGCTGTTGGGCTGGACGAGGTGGTCGTCACCGGATACGGAACGCAGCGCCGCGCTGACGTGTCTGGCTCCATTGCCAACGTGGATGTAGAAGAGATCCAGGACGTCCCGGTCCAGAATACGGAGGGCCTCCTGCAGGGCCGTGCAGCCGGTGTGCGCGTGTCGTCCACTAGCGGCAACCCAGGCAACGGCTTCGAGGTCAACGTCCGTGGTGAGGGGTCCATCAACGCAGGCGACGACCCGCTGTACATCGTGGACGGCGTCCAGGTGAGCTTCAGTGGCAACGCGTCCCTGAACGACCGCTCGCCGCTCAACTCCATCAACCCACGGGACATTGAGTCCATCGAGGTGCTGAAGGATGCCGCCGCAGCGGCCATCTACGGCGCGCAGGCCGCGAACGGCGTGGTACTCATCACGACCAAGTCCGGCCGCGAGGGCCCCACGCAGGTCAGCCTGCGCTTCGAAGGGGGCGTACGCTTCCAGTCCCAGCGGTTCGACATGATGGGCCGCGACGAGTGGATCGACTTCCAGATTGATGCCTTCGGCGAAGACACCTTCCGCGCAGGGATTCTGCCGGCCTTCGGATATGCCTCCGACACGCCGTTCGATCAACTGGCTGATTATGACTGGCAGGACTTCATTTTCGATCCTGGCGCGCACACCAGTGCCGGCTTCACGGCCACGGGCGGCGATGCCAACACCCAGTTCTACCTGTCGGGGAACTGGCAAGGCACCGAGGCCGCGACGAAGCAGGTGAGCTACGAGGCGTTCAACTTCCGGACGAACCTCACGCAACAGTTCACCTCACGGCTGAACGTTGACCTGAATCTCAACCTCAGCAGCCAGGATTCCCCCGGGGTCTGCCAGGACGGCTTCTTTATCAACTGCCCGTTCTACCAGTCCATCGGTGAGGAGCCGCCCATTTCGTTCCCCTTCCTATCGGATGCCCCGGCGGGCTTCTCAACGGAAGGCCTCGAAGGGCCCTACAACCCGTTCACGGAGCAGAGCCCGACGACCAACCCGGCGCTCGTGCTGAACGAAGAAGAGCGGTCCACCAAGGTGACGCAGCTCCTTGGCAACATCCGCCCGACCTATCGCATCACCTCGTGGCTGTCGGCCCGCGGCCAGCTGGGTATCGACTGGCAGCAGATCCGTGAGAACGACTACGAGTCTACTGTACGCGCCCCGAGCGATGGCGGCTTCATTCGCCGCCGCTTCAACACGCTCACGAACATCACGGCCAACCTCACGCTCAATGCGCGGGAGACGTTTGCTGACGTGCACAACGTGAGTGCACTGGCGGGCTCGGAGTACCGCCGCGAGTACCTGACGGAGGACGACAACGGCTTCATCGGGATCAACAACGATCTCCTGAAAGTGCCCGATGCCGCAAGCGAAAATACGTTCTTTCAGGGCTTCAACACGGAGTTTCGCATCTTCTCTTACTTCGGGAACCTCAACTACAACTACGACAACCGGTACATCGCGTCGTTTACCGGCCGGTACGACGGTACGTCGCGCTTTGGCTCGGATCGCCGGTGGGGCTTCTTCCCGTCGGGATCAGTCGCCTGGCGGATTTCCGAGGAGGACTTCTTCACCGCTGACTTCGTGGACGACCTGAAAGTCCGTGTCAGCTACGGCATTACCGGTAACTCCAGCATCGGGAACTTTGCCTCACGCGGCCTTTACGGCATCGGCGGCTCGTACGATGGCCAGGTCGGGATCCGTCCGAGCCAGCTCGCGAACCCGCAATTGACGTGGGAGGAAGAGCGCGAGATCAACCTCGGCCTAGACTGGTCGCTGTGGCGTGGCCGCGTGACGGGTGCGCTTGATGTCTACCGCGCCACGAACGACAACCTCCTGCTAGCTCGCCCCCTGCCCGCAAGCAGCGGCTACGGCAGCATCACGGAGAACGTGGGCCAGGTGCGTAACGAGGGCATTGAGTTCAGCGTGACCACTGTGAATGTGCAGACGGAGGACTTGCGCTGGTCCACCCGCTTCAATGTGGCCCTGAACCAGAATGAGGTCCTTGAGCTGAGTGAAGGCGTTGACGCGCTGAGCCCAGGCGGCTCCATTCCCGTCAAGGTGGGCCGCTCGCTCGAAGCATGGAGCGTCCCGATTTGGGCCGGTGTAAACCCAGCCGATGGCCGCCCGATGTACTATGATGCGGACGGCAACATCGTCTACGAGCCAGATAACGCCGACGATCAGTTCTTCGACGGCGGTGAAGAGGACGTGATTGGCGGCTTCGGAACGACGGCCTCCTTCAAGGGCCTAACCCTGGACGTGTTCTTCGACTTCTCGTACGGGGCCACGTCGCTCCCGAACACGCAGCGGACGTGGACGCAGGCCTTCGGTGAGGGCATCCTGGGCTCGCTGGCCGAGGATCGCTGGCTCGAGCCGGGCGATCTCGCGGAGTTCCCGCGGTCGACGCCCTTCGGCAGCTTCGACAGCGCGCTGAACCCCAATGCCCTCACGTCGCTGTGGCTGTACCGGCGCAACTACGTCCGGATGCGTAACCTGACGCTGAGCTATCGCCTACCCTCGGCCGTTACCGGTGTCGCGGGCATTCGGGGCGCACGGATTTACGCCTCGGGCGTGAACCTGCTGACGTGGACGTCTTACCTCGGCATCGACCCGGAGGTGGCCGAGTCGTTCGAAAGCTCCTCGTACCCTCAGGAGCAGCAGTTCAACGTCGGCATCGAGGTGGACCTCTAAGCGAGCGCTCCTCCCAGCATCCTTGCGGATCGCCAGGGGCCCTACTTGCAGCAACGCATGGGCCCCTGGCGCCACCCGCGCCCCGACCGAATCACATTGAGTCAATTAGGTAGCTATGAAAACATTTGCTAATACACTCCTTACCTTAGCACTCCTCGTGCTCCTACAAGGGTGCGACAGTGTCATCGAGCGCACCGAACCGAGTACGGCGATCTCGCAGGAAGTGGCGCTGACCAACCCGGATGCCATCAACGGCGTGCGGGCCAGCATGTACGACCGCTTCCACTCCAACGACATGAGCACCGACTGGCTGCTCGGCCCATCCGCGCTGGCCGACAACACCTTCTTCCGCGGCAATCAGGGCCGCCACCAGGAACTGAACCGCAACGAGCTTCGGTCCGGCATTGGCACGGGCACCTACGGTGATATCTACAACCTCATTAATGATGCCAACATTCTGATTAGTGGCATTGAGGAGGGAGCACTGGACGAAGCCGAGGCCAACAAACTGCGTGCGGAAGGCCTGTTCATGCGGGCGTTCGCGCTTCATCACGCCGTCCGCATCTTTGGCTACGACCCGGACGGACAGGGCGGCGTCGTGTCACCCGCCTCCGGCCCCGGCGCCGGCTTCGACCTCGGCGTTGAGATTCGCACCGAGCCTACGCTGGCTGTTGAGACTGCCACTCCCCTGGCGCGGAGCACCGTCTCCGAGGTCTACACCCAGATCGTCAATGACCTGCAGGAGTCGATCAGCGTCTTCTCCTCGCTGTCCGGCGACGTGCTTGAAGGGTCTCCGTTCTTCGTATCCGAAGCCGCTGCGCAGGGCCTGCTGGCCCGTGTAAATCTCTACCAGCGTAACTACGGCGAAGCGGACACCCGGGCCCAAAACGCGATCGACGCGGCGGCTTCCTCCTTTGGGTCGGCACTGGCCGGATCGGATGAACTGACCGCCATCTTTGACGAGACAACGGGCAACCCCGAAGCGATCTTCGTCATCTCCACCAACCCGATCACAGAGTCTGCGGGCATCAACAATGCCATCTCAGCGTACACCACGCTGCAGTGGCTGGCCCAGTTGCCCACGCAGGATCTGGTTGACCTCTACGAAGCCGGCGATGCTCGCCTTGACGCGTGGTACGCGCCCTGCTTCGACGAAATCAATGAGGTGAAGCCCACAGGCTGCGACCTCATCAACGATAATGGGTTTGAGCTGACGAAGTGGTCGGCCGAACAGGCCCCCTCTCAGTTCGCGGACGACTACGTGCACCTGCGCATCGCCGAGATGTATCTGATCCAGGCTGAGGCGCGGCTCTATGAGAGCGGCATTTCAGCGGCTATCACCCGGCTCAACGACTTGCGCGCTGAGCGTGGGGCCAGCGCCCTAGACCCGGCCGATTATGCGACGGAAGACGACGTGCTCGACGAAATCCTGGATGAGCGCCGCCGTGAACTCGTGGCCGAGGGCCATCGGTTCTTCGACCTGAAGCGCCTGGGCCGCGACATTCGGAAGGCCCCAGGGACGGGGCGGGACGACGTCACGTTCAATAGCTTCCGCATCTTGGACGACCTCCCCACCAGCCAGCTTGAGGTGAACCCGGACCTGGTACAGAACCCGGGCTACCAATAGTAGCTCCTCACCTCGCGTGAACCCTACTGAATGAATCGCTTCAAGCTTAACGCATTATGCAGACCATGAAATCACTCAACGCAGTACTCCTCGTAGCACTCTTGGGCGTGTCCCTGAGTGCCTGCGACTTCTTCGAACAACGCGACCGGAGCTACCAGGGCCCGCCCCAGCTCGAGTTCGCCCCGCTGACTGAAACGGTGGATGAGGGCGACGGCCCTATCACCACTAACGTCCAGCTGATCGGGCCGCAACGTGACGCGGCGCTACCCGTCAGTTACGTCGTGGACGACTCGTCAACCGCCGTAGAAGGCACGCACTTCAACCTCGCCTCAGCGAGTGTCTCTATTGATGCGGGTGAGAGTGCGGCCGACGTCGAGATTGACGTCCTCGATAACGATGTGGACGACGGCGACACCAACTACGTGCTGTACCTATCCCTGCAGCCGAGCGACGGTGTGGAGCCGGCCGCCAACCTGCAGACGTTCACCCTCACCATCCGAGGCACGGACGAGTAGGGCAACACACTCGCCGGCGGCAAACGGCCCCACGCTGTTTGTCAAACGCCGCGCCCCACGGGTACCAATAAAGAAAGCCCCGCCGGATGACGGCGGGGCTTTCTTTGTTTTGAGCTAATGGTAAGATGGGTGCACAGGCTACTCGATGCGGCCGGTGCGCGCCATCTCGTTCAGGCGCTCGATGCGCTCTTCCGTCGGCGGGTGCGTCGAGAACAGGTTGGCGAGCCCTCTCGCCGTCCCGGCGAACGGATTTACGATGAACATGTGTGCCGTATTCTCGGTTTTGGCCGAGGCCTCCATCGGGCGTGCGGCGGCGCCCTGTTGCAAGCGCCCCAGCGCGTTAGCCAGCCCCCTGGGGTTGCCGCTGATGCGAGCGCCATCCCGGTCAGCCGCGAACTCACGGGTGCGCGAGATGGCTGTCTGGATCAGCGTCGCGGCGATGGGCGCCAGGATCAGCATGAGCAACGAGCCGATGAGCCCGCCGCGGTCGCGCCCGCCGAAGTAGAAGCCAAACTGGGCGATGAGCGTGATGGCCGAGGCGAGCGTCGCCGCGATGGACGATGTGAGCATATCGCGGTTTTCGACGTGTGCCAGCTCGTGGGCAATGACGCCCTCCAGCTCCCCCTCGTCCAGGATGCGCATAATGCCCTCCGTCACGGCAACCACCGCGTTCTCGGGGTTGCGGCCGGTCGCGAACGCATTCGGGTTGTCGTCCGGAACGATGCACACGCGCGGCATGGGCAGGTTGGCGCGCTGCCGCAGGCGGTCGACCATATTGACCAGCTCAGGCGCCTCCTGACGCGACACTTCGCGCGCGCCATACATCTTCAGCACGATCTTGTCGCTGAACCAGTAGCTGAAGAAGTTGAGCCCAATCGCAAACAAGAACGCGATCATCATTCCGCCCGGCCCCGCGATCGCCCGCCCGACAAGCGCGAACAGAACGATCATGACGGCCATCAGGGCTCCGGTACGTAAAACATTCATGGTGGATGACCTTCCGTCAGTTGGTGAAGAGTGTACAGGGTAGTGGGATATGGAGCGGCAAAGCGTGTACCTACGTTCTCTCACTGCCATTTGGGCGGGTCGTTTCCCCAGTGAGCAGGGATTGCACAGTTTTCTCGATCCGGAACCGGTGCAGGTGGCCTGCCAGAAGGGCACGCTCAGGCGAGGCCGCTGACCACCAACATGACGTCGTACAGCGCGTGCGTCCACGCGGCAATCCCGAACCCGCGCCAGAGGAACAGGCCGTTGAGCGCGAGCCCGAACAGGAACCGAAACGTAAAGGTAGCCGGCGTAAACACGTCGCCGAACGTGCCCACGTAGTGCACCGCGCTGAATATGGCGGCCCCCAGCACAGCTGCCACCCCGTAGGCAGTGAGGGTGTTGCCAAGGAGGCGCCGCAGCAGCGCGAACAGCCCGCCCACGAGCAGGACGCGGAAGACGAGCTCTTCGTACACGCCTGCGCCAATGGACAGCGCCAACCGGGTCCACCAGCCGCCCACGGCGTCCTGAGGAGGTAGGGTCATGAAGATCATCCCGACGACGCTGGACACCGTGAGTGCCACGCATAGGGCGTAGACAGCGCTCTCGCCTACCATCCATGCGAAGTAGCGCCCACGCAGGGGAATGTCCTCGTCCCGCTCCATGAAAAAGATGACCACCCCCACACCGACGACGACGATGCCGAGCACAAGGAATCCCGTTCCGCCAATCAGCGCCAGCAGGCCTTTAAGCCATACCTCGGCGCCGACACGAACCTGCCCGATACGGCCCTGATTGACGGCGATGATCATCGCTTCGTACATCGCCACGAGCGGCAGTGCGCTCAGGAAGCCGTACGTAGCCGTGCGGGTTGTGCGATGATAGGTCGACCAGTCCATAACGCAGAAGGCGACAGAGAGGGCCCAGTATCCACCCGACGTACGAGCGGAGCGAATGGTTTCTCGGGAGCCCTTCAACCCGTTGCCAGCGTTATCGGCGCAGCACGGGGTTCGTCACTCCACAATCCGCAGCGCCACGGGCTGATCGCTCTGGGCCGCGAGCCCCAGCCGCGCGGCGACGGCTTCCGATACATCCACGAGCAGCGCATCGTCGACCGGGCCGCGGTCGATGACGCGCGCGAAGGTACTCTGGCCCGACGTCGGGTTGGTCAGCAGCACGACGCTTCCGAAGGGTAGGCTTGGATGGCTAACGACGAGCGCATCCGGATCGTATCGTGCGCCACTGGCCGTGAGGCGCCCCTCGAAGGGAGCTGGGTAGACGGCGACGGGCCCTTGCGCATCCGCCGGAGAGAGGCTGCCCCGGGGCGCTGGCTCGGGTGCGCGCCGGCCGGGGATGCGCAGCCGGCGGCCCGCCGTCAGCGTGTCCGTCTCCAGGTCGTTCAGTTGGCGAAGGGCACGGACACTCACCCCGTACTCCGCCGCAATAACGTACAGCGTGGAGTCGCTAGGCTGTACGGTGTGTGCGGGCAGCGCGAACCGCGGGGGCAGCCGAAGCACCTGCCGCGGCGGCAGCGGATCGGACCACCGGCCGTTGAGGGCGAAGAGCGAGTCGCCCGTTGTGCCAAAGCGGGCGGCTACGCTGTAAAACGTATCGCCGGGCCGGATGACATATGCGCCATGCGTTAGCCGATTGATAGGGCCGTCGATGAGCGTGCGCGTTGTGGGCACCTCGGTGCCGAATGCGTCGAGTGAGGCGGGTGGGCGCCGGGCGGGAGAAGGCCGTAGCGGCGAACCCGATTCGGCCGTCATATCCGAATCAGAGGCTTCCGGGGTGGCCGTGCTCGTATCAGCGGCTAGGGTGTCAGCGGCCGTAACGGCCTGCGCACTCGTGTCGCCAATAATAGTGTCCGCTGTCGCGATGTCGGTTTGTGCCGTCGTGTCTGCTGGCGTCGGAGCGCCCGGGGGACGCACGACGAGCACCTGCCCGACCTGTATGGTCGTGTCCTCCAGGTCATTGAGGCGCTGCAGCGTAGCGACCGACAGGCCAAAGCGCTGCGCGATGCTGTACAGCGTGTCGCCGGACTCCACCACGTAGGGGGCAGGCGGGGCCTGCTCCTGCCCGTAGGCAGGCCCTGCTGCAAGGAGCGCGCACAGGATCAATACCATCACGCCTCGTATCATGCGCATACTCAATGCCGTGGCTGTGGGAGGATCATGCGTGGTTCATCGGATCGTTTGGCTCCGCGCACCCGGTCGCTGCAACCGATCCCCGATGTACGCGCCGCCAAAAGCGGGAAGGACCACGACAGCCAGCGACAGCATGACCTCAAGGGGCCACAGGTTGTGCGTCGTCGGATCCTGCGCGCTTTCGACGACGACTCGCACCAACACCGCTGCGGGCACCCCCAACGCTACGGGCACTGCACTCCGCATGACGCCTAGCGGGCTCGCGTAACTGACAGCGCCTGCCGCGATGCTCACGGCCACGGCCCACCACACGGGCAGTGGCGACGCCAAGACAGCGATGTCACTGTATGGCACGGCCCAGAACGGGAGCCCACCGGCTAGAACGCCAGCGCCCAAGGCAGCGCCAAGCCAGGAAACTGTGACGCGAGAGGAAGCCATAACCGCTCTTATTCGAATGACGATGGAAGGTTGCCCGTGGTTCGGGCCCGCGTGTCAGTCGTCGAAGCCGATGCCTTTAGCCGCCAGCCGGGCATCCTGCAGTTCGGACAGGTCCTTCTGCGCGCGCTGTTCGCGGGCCACCTCGATGCCGGCCTCGTACGTGGCGATCGCGGCGTCCGTGCGTCCAAGCCGCTCGTACAGCTTGCCCAGATGGTAATACGTCCCGACGTAATCGGGATCGGTCTCGACCAGTTCCTCGAAGAACGAAAGGGCCTTCTCGGGGTCGCCGCGGTTCAGGTATTCCTGTGCGAGCGCGAACCGCGTGAAGGCATCGTCCGGATCGTCATCGTAAAACTCAAGAAGGTG
>CAYFQN010000005.1:0-12902 GCA_964345285.1 uncultured Rhodothermales bacterium | reverse complement strand
CATTGTTCGCGGATTGCGTGTAGAGTGCCGGAAAAAGCGTGCTGGGGGGCCAAAGAATGTGGGCGGCGCAATGCGTGGGCCCCGCTCGGGCGGGATTCGTTCGCATCCCGCCGCTCGCCGTTCCATGTCCGGTTTACCAGCTTCCACCGGCCCCGCCGCCGCCGAAGCTCCCTCCGCCAAAGCCGCCAAAGCCACCGCCGCCGCCGAAACCACCCCCACCGCCGCCGAAGCCCCCGTGACCGCCGCCCCAGATGATGAACGGTCCGCCTGCCCCGCGCCGGCCTTTGCGCCGCTCGCCACCTCCACCGCGTCCGCCGCGGCGTATTCCATTCACAAAGAAGTACAGGATGACCAGCAGGACGAACCCGGAGGCCAGGTCGAAGCTCCGGTCGTCTTGATGCTGAGGTTCAGTCTCGGCTGCCTCAAACTCGCCGCGGGCGGCAGCGATGAGCGCGTCGGAAGCGCGGTCGAGCCCCGCATAGAATGCGCCCTGCCTAAAGGCTGGCCGCATGATGTTGCGCACGATGCGGCTGGCAATGGCGTCTGGGATGGCGCCCTCCAAGCCGTAGCCCGTAGCGATGAACACCTCGCGGTCGCCTTCCGAGACGAGGATGACGGCGCCGTTGTCCTGGCCCTGCTGCCCCACGCCCCACTCACGGCCCAGCTGAGTCGCGTACATCGACGCGGGCGCCCCCCCCAGGCTTGGAATGGTAACGACCACGATTTGGGTGGAGGTGGTGTCCGCGTAGCCGCGCAGCTTCTGCTCCAGCTGCCGTACCTCGCCGCCCGATAGCATGTTCGCGCGGTCGTTCACAAGCCGATCGGCCGGGGGCACAACATCGACCTGCTGCGCCGTCGCCCCGCCGCCTACTAGTCCCCACAAAGCGAGGAGCAGGGCACCGAACCACGTGCGTCGCGCCATCTGCATGCGAGTTCACTGTGCCTGATGAGAAGGTACTACGTGCTGGGCAGCCGCAGAGGCACCCTACGGACGCACTAGTTGCCAAAATCGACCTCAGGGGCTTCCTCGGCGCCTTCCTCGGCCTCAAACGCAGCGCGCCGGTCGAAGCCCGCGAGGCTGGCCACCACGACGGTCGGGAACTGGCGCACCGTGGTATTATACTGGCGCACCGCCTCGTTGTAGTCTCGTCGCGCCACCGTGATGCGGTTTTCGGTGCCTTCGAGCTGCGCCTGTAGGTCACGAAACGCCTCGGTGGCCCGGAGCTCGGGGTAGTTTTCAGATACCGCCAAGAGCCGCCCCAACGCGCCACTCAGCTGCTGCTGCGCCTGCTGGAACTGCTGCAGACGCTGCGGGTCGCTTAGGTCGCTCACATCCAGGTTGACCGAGGTGGCCTGTGCGCGGGCCTCCGTAACGGCTTGTAACGTCTCCTGCTCGAAGTCCGCAGCACCCCGCACCGTGCTGACTAAGTTAGGGATGAGGTCGGCGCGGCGCTGGTACTGCGTCTCGACATCGGCCCATACCGTTTCGACGCGCTCCTCAGCCGCAACGAGGTTGTTATACGTGTTGCAGCCCGCGCAGCCGGCAAACCCGACGAGCAGGACGACAACCAACAGCGCGATGGCTCCTTTACTGCGCATAGTAGTTTCGTGTTGGGGTGGAGGGAACAGGGACTGCCGCAAACCCGGCAGCCTCAACTAAAATCGACGATGAGATGCAACCCGTACGACTGAGCCGCTTCGATGTGTTCCGGCGCGTCCAACGCCAGCGCTACGGCACCGCCGTACGCTTCGACGCGCTGGAAGAAGTACTCAATGGAGCTCGGCTCCTCGTCGCCGCCCAAGGCATCGGGATGGTGCCAGTCGAATAGCATGTCGACGCGGTCGAAGAAGAGCAGGGCGCCCTCCTCGGCGGCCGCATCAAACGCCTTGCGAATGCTGCTCTGCGTCTGCATCCGGCGCTCTTTGACGAGGGCCGGCAGCGCAAACTGGTGCACGTTCTCTACGGTGTGGTCGGCCAGTGTAGCTAGTGCTTGCTGATGCGTCTCGCGCGCACCGCCGGCGAAGAGCACGCGCACACTGTTGCCGTTGGCGTACGCGGTGCCTAGGTCAGCGGCAGCGCGCGCAAAGCCCTGCGGGTCATAGGCCATGACCGATGGCGGGGACGTCGAGGATGATTCCATGATCGCACCGCGTGGTGGATAGACGGAAGAGACCGCTGTGCAAAGCCGTGTCAGTAAGTGCGCAACCACGCCGCTTGTTCCTGCTGCCGGCCGGTCCTCTGGATGATTAGGCCTCATCCTAGGCCCCTGGGCTGGACGCGCAGCCTGCCCGTTAGCCTGTGCTTTGCATGGCTGCTGCGATGCCGTTGATGCTAACGAAGAGGGCCTCACGCAACGGATCCTGCGCCGATTCAGGCACCGCGCGGTAGTCGCTCAGCAGGCGCACCTGCAGAAGATTGAGCACATCGGTGTACGGGTTACGCAACGTAATTGACTTCTTGAGCACAGGACTGTTCTCGAAAAGCGCGTCCTGGCCTGTGATCTGCAGGATGGCCTCCTCGGCTCGCTGGTAGTCATCCCCCAGCACGTCGTGAAACGAACGCGGGGCCGACTCGGCGAGGTCGTCGTAGTAGGTAGCGATGGCGAAGCGGGCACGGGCCATTTCGCGTTGCGCACTGTCGATCAGGGCTTGGAAAAAGGGCCACTCGGCGTACAGCGTTTGCAGCGCCTCCAGGGTGCCGGGCTCCTCCAGGGCGGTGCCGAGCGCATGCCCCGTCCCATACCAGCCCGGCACGATGTAGCGCGCCTGCGTCCAGGCGAACACCCAGGGAATGGCCCGGAGGCTCTCAAAGTCGACCTCACCGCCCGAGCGCGACACGGGGCGGGAGGCGATCGGCAGGCGGCTGATCTGCTCGATGGGCGTGACCTCCGTGTACCACGGCCACCAGTCCGGGTCGTCGATGAGGCCGCGGTACGCCTTCATGCCCGCGTCGGCGATACGATCCATGAGCTGCGCCGGTCTGGAGTCGGTGGCATACCGCGCCGTGGGATAAGGGTGGCCGTTGCGCGACATATCTTCATTCCGCGCCGTAGATGCCACCACGGCGCTGACAACCTGCTCCAGGTGCCGCCGAGCAATTTGCGGCTGGGCATACCGGAACGTGATGATTTCCCCCTGTTCGGTGAAGCGGATGCGCCCGTTGTGCACTGCGGGAGGCATGGCACGGATGGCCTGGTACGTGTGCCCTCCGCCACGCCCCACGGTGCCACCGCGCCCGTGAAACAGCCGCAGATCCACATCGTGGGCGCGGCTGGTGCGGCCCAACCGATCAATCGACTGGTGAAGTGCCCAGTTGGCCATCCAGTAGCCGCCGTCCTTGTTGCTGTCCGAGTAGCCCAGCATCACTTCCTGAAAGCCGTCGCGCCCGGCCAGGTGATGGGCGTACATCGAATCTGTATAGAGGGCTGCCATGCGTTCGTGAGCCGTCTCCAGGTCCTCGATCGTCTCAAAGAGCGGTACGAAGTCGAGCGGGCACTGGAACCGGCCGTCGTCCACCTGCCCGATGCCCGCTTCCTTAGCGAGCAGCATCGGCTCCAGCAGGTCGCTCACCGCGTGCGTCATACTCACGATAAAGCTGCCCATCGCGGCCGGATCTTCGCGCAGGATGTCGCGGATCACGCCAAATGTCTCCATCACCCGGGCGGCGGCCTCCGGCAGATCTGCAGTCGCCGCCACGAGGGGGCGGGGGTTCTGGATTTCGGCTTTCAGGAGGTGCTGCTTCTCCTGCTCGTCGAGCGCCGCGTACTCGTCGGTCACGTCCGCGTGCTGGAGGAGGATCGCGAGCGCTTCTTCCAGCACACCGCTGTGCTGGCGGACGTCGAGCGCGGCCATGTGGAAACCGAACGTGCGGGCCAGCACGCGGAGCCGGTGCAGCCGCCCTGTCTGCGTCATCTCGTCGAACCCCGAGCGGCGCAGGCAGTCGGTGATGAGTGCCAAGTCGTTCTGGAAGGCCGTGCTGTCGTACGCGGGCGGAGTATCGCCCAGGTGATCCGGGTTGGTATCATCGAGAACGCGCTGTAGGCGCGCCTCCATGTAGAGCACCTTAAGCCGGTACGGTTCTTGGCGGGCACGCCGGCGCACGTCGTCATCGGGCGGGATCGCCTTCGCGTCGGATCGAATGGAGTCCATCAGGGCCTCCGGGATGCGCGCCTGACTCCGTGCGATGCTAAGGTCTTCCCGCAACCCGCGGAGCTCGTCCAGATAGCGCCGGAGCGTTTTGCGGCGCTGCTCAGCATATGTCCAGCGCGTCACGTCGGCCGTTACGTTGGGGTTGCCGTCGCGGTCGCTCCCAATCCAGGAGCGGTAGCGCAGGAACGGCTCCACGTCGGCCGTCGTGCCGTAGTGGCGGCGAAGCGCCTGCTGCACGTCGCGGTGGATGGTGGGCACGGCATCCCAGATGGCGCCAAACATGAAGTAATGCCCCTGCTGCACCTCCTCGCGGACGGTCGGCCGCTCCTCACGGATCTCCTCAGTAGCCAGCAGCAGTCGGATGAGTGCATACAGCTCGTCAAGTGCCTCTTCTTGTTCGTCGGGCGTGGCATCAGCATCTTGCAGGGCTGCCAGGCAGTTGGCAACGCGGCGCTGCTTCTGTAACACGGTCTGGCGGCGCGCTTCCGTAGGGTGCGCGGTGAGCGTTGGCTGCACGTCCATCTGGTTGAGCAGACCAATCGCGCGGTCGATGGACACGCCCTGCTCGCTGAGCTGTGCGATGGTGGCATCGATCGATCCAGGGCGGGGGGTAGCCTCGATGGCCGTTTCGCCCAGCGGCAGCCCCTCCCCCGCGGCCTCTCGCGCACGCTGCCGGTTGATCCGGATGATCTCTCGCTGCTCAGCCTTGTTCACCAGGTGAAAGAACGTGGTGAAGATGTGCAGCAACTGCACGACCTGCCGATACTCCAAGTGGTCGATGGTGGCCTTGGCCTCCTCCCGCAGCGCGGGGGCACCCTCCTGCTCTGCGCGTTTACACCGCAGCCGGAGCGACTCGACGAGGTCGAGCATGCCCTCGCCCATCTGCTCGGCGACAACCTGTCCCAGCATGGCGCCCAGCAGGTTGACCTGTTCGCTCAGCGGCTCGGAGATCCCGGTGCCTTCGGCTTCGATGTCCAGTCCGTGCCAGCGGCTCATGGGGTAGCGGGGGGTGATGAGAGAGGCGGGCCATTTCCCAACGTAAGCGGCAAGCCGCGCCGAAGCCAACCAGACCCCCCATGGAATCCCGCTTAGGGCGTGCCCTTTGGATCGTAGAGGACCGTTTCGGGCTTGAAGGCAAACCAGGCGAAGGCGAAGTAATCGCCGTGCGCAACGGGGTCGAGGTGGCGCCCGGCAAGTGGCCCGCTCACAGCGCGGCCGGTGATGATCCACGTGCTGCCCGTTTCCTCGTCGACGAACCGCCCGTTATCGTACCGGAAATGTAAGACCCGACCGTCGAGGCGCGGGTCGAACACGCCCGTCGACCCGACCGCTTTCGACTGGCTGATGCGCTGCGCATCGAGCGCTGACACGGCACCGTCGGCGTGCCACACGACAAGGGGGGGTCCCGCCACGGTATCGTGAATCACCCGCTCCTCATTCGTCAGGCGGTGCGGATAGGCCTTATCCGTGCCGTTGAGGCTGATCGCGACGACCTTTTCCATGGGCGGTAGGCGGCCATCGGTCTCGCCCCGAAACCGGAACGGCTTCTTGTCGACATCGTCGTACCCGACGTACGGGTTGCGGCCGTACGGGCGGTCGTGGCCAGTGTCGCGCGAGAGCACGGCGCCCTCGGGGTACGCCTCGGTGAACTGTGCGAAGCTCACGATCTGCGAGGGGAGGCGTTCCAACGTCTCGCCCGCTCGGTCGCCCACGATGGCGCGGCCGTTGAACTGCTGCCACAGCGTTTCGGTCTGGCGATCGTACATCACCAGGTCTGACATCCGCAGCAGCCCAGATACGCCAAATTCGACAGGCCTTCCATCCCGTGTGCGCTTGAATACGATGGCGCTGTAGCACAGCGGGCAGAAGGTGACCGCCACGGGTACGCCGCCCACGCGGTCGTTCACGATCTCGTGGAACGTCAGAATCTGGAGCGGATAGGCGCGCGCCTCTCCCTCCATAACGAGCGCAATCACGGGCTCTTGCGGCTCAACCCACGACCGCGCTGCATCGATTGATACGAACGACGGATCATCGATCGAGGGGATGCCGTCTTTCGGCGGCCCGCCCGCCTCCAGCGTCGACAGGTCGATGTTGTATTGGGATCGATCGGTATCGAACTGCTTGAGCAGCCGGGCAACGTCGCTTGTCTGTGCGAACGCAGCGGACGGCAGAAGCAGCGCGAGCGGTAAGACACCGGTCAAGAAGCGGAGGGCGAAGGCAATCATGGCGGTATGATGGCTATGGCAGGAGGGCAGGCCTCTTCGTGTCGGTATCGACCGAGCGCGTTACGCAGTGGGCGCGGTGACCTCGGGCCTGTAACGCCACCAGGGAGTTGTGCACTCAACGGGCACCATGTAGGCGATCGACATTCATCGCCTCGCTCTGTTTCTGTTCACAACCAACCAACGACCGATGAAACCGCTTAACGCGCTCACCCCACATGCCCATTGGCTTCTGCGCGCTGCCCTCGCCAGCGTTTTCCTCTTCCATGGCATCAGCAAGTTCATGGACCTCGCCGGTACCGCCGAGATGATGGGCGGCATGCCGATGGCTGTATTGGCTGCTGTCATGGAAACAGGCGGCGGGGCCCTTTTCCTGATCGGTGGGTTCGGTAGCGACCTGCTAACGCGCCTCGGTGGGCTACTGATCGTCCCGGTGATGGGGGGCGCCATTGCAATGGTGCACTGGGGCCAGTGGAGCTTTGCCCCGTCCGACACTCACCCCATGGGCGGCATGGAGTTTCAGGTCACACTGCTGCTGATCGCGCTCTACTTCGTCACCGTAGGTAACAACGTGCCGGAAACCGGCGCGCCTGCCCCTCGAGACCACGCCCCCCGCGAGCAGTACCAGGCGGTCCACGGATGAGGGCGTACGCCTCTACGACGCTGCCTGTACCGACACCGCGCGGAAGCGCGTCGTCAACCGGTCGACGATCAGCCGGCCAATGTTGAGGCAGGCCGTCGCCGCTGGCGAGGCCACGTTGACGGCGTTGATGACGCGCTCGCCCTCGACGAACAGGAAGTCGTCGACGAGCGAGCCGTCGGGGCGGAGCGCTTGAGCGCGCACGCCCGATGGCGAGGGCACTACGTCCTCCATCTCCAACTCGGGGATGAGCTTGCGGGCCTGGTTCACGTACACGCGCTTGCTAAGCGACTGCGCGATCTCGCGGACGCCCTTCTGCCAGTGCTGCAGGCTCAGCTTGATGAAGCCGGGGTATGTGATCGTCTCCACCAGCTCCTTCAGGTCGACGTCGCCGAAGACGTATCCTTCTCGCGCAAAGGCCAGTACGGCGCTCGGCCCGCACTCGACGCGGCCGTCGATCATGCGGGTGAAGTGCACGCCGAGGAACGGATACGCGGGATCGGGGACCGGGTAGATGAGGTCGTTGCAGAGGTGGCGGCGCCCGGGCACGAGTTCGTAGTACTCGCCACGAAACGGCACGATCTTAACGCCCGGGTCCATGCCGCTCATCTCCGCGATGCGGTCCGCGTAGAGCCCCGCGCAGTTGACCACGTACTGGGCCGTCACGTCGCCCGCGGTGGTTTCCACCGTCACCGCGCGATCCTCCACGTGCAGGTTGCGCACCTCAGCGCCCGTCATAAGCGTGTGGCCTTGCCGGCGGACGATGTCCGCCATCCGCTCGGTCATGCCCGTGTAGTCGACGATGCCGGAGCTGGGCACGTGCAACGCGGCCACTCCCCGAGTGTACGGCTCATGCTCGCGCAGCTCCTCTGGGCCAATCCGCGTACAGGCGACGTTATTCTTTCGGCCCTTCTCTTGAATCTTGTCGAGCTCGGGGATCTCTTCTTCCGACGTCGCCACGATGACCTTGCCGCAGACGTCGTAGTCTACCCCCTCCCGCTCGCAAAACTCGACGAGGGCACGGCGCCCCTCGCGGCAGTTTTCCGCTTTAAGCGATCCCGGCGTGTAGAAGATGCCGGAATGGATCACGCCGGAGTTGCGTCCGGTCTGATGGAACGCGACCCGGTCTTCTTTCTCGATGATGGCGATGGAGCGATCGGGGTGCTGCTGCGAGAGCCGATAGGCCGTGGCGCACCCGACGATGCCGCCTCCAATGATGGCTACGTCATACGTCGGCATGTGGAACAGGGGGAGCGGGTAGTGAGACGAGGTGGCGTCGTGTTTGTGCTCTGTACGACTGCGCGGAGCGTCAGTTCGCTCGGACGGCCGTCAGCTTAATCTCGACGCGGGCATCACGAGGCAGTCGTGCCACCTGCACCGCCGCGCGGGCGGGCGCTGCCGACCCGAAGTAGGCGCTGTAGACGTCGTTCATCACCCCGTACTCTTCCAGGTCCGCGAGAAAAACCTGCGCCTCAACGACATCGGCCATTGCAAACCCCGCCGCCTCCAGCACGGCCTCCAGGTTATCCATCGCTCGCCGCGTCTCGGCCCTGATGCCGCCATCGACGAGCGCGCCCGTTTCCGGATCGAGCCCGATCTGCCCCGCCAGGTAGAGCGTGTGGCCGACCTGCACGCCCTGCGAGTAGGGGCCGATCGCTTCCGGCGCCTCCTCCGTGGCAATGATGCGCTTTGTGGGAGGCGCTGGCTCCGTGCCGGAATCGGAGGCACAGGCCGAAACGAGCAGGGTGGCGGCAAACAGCAAGACGTATCGCATGGCGGTGGTCAAAAAGGGAGGTGGACGTCAGATCAAGATTGTGGCAGGCCGTGGCGCACGACGTGCTCCATGGCGTCGGCAAAGCGGTCGAGTTCGTCGAGCGTGGTGAAGACGCTCGGCGAGACGCGCACCCCCTCGAACTGCGCGTGCCGGATGGGCGTGACGATGATGCGATGCCTGCGCCACAGGTGCCGGACGAGATCGCCCGGGTCAACGCCCGCAATGCCCACCGTGGCGATGCCGCACGAAAACTGCGGGTCGCGGCTCGTGTGGAGTTGCACGCGGTCGTGCGATACCAGCCGGTCGGCCCACGTATCGCGCAGGTAGCGGAGACGGGCCGCTTTGCGCGCTGCGCCGATGCCCTGGTGAAACGTCAGCGCCTCAGCGATGGCGATGTAGTTGGCCGCCGGATGCGTCCCGATCTCCTCAAACTTGCGGATGTCATCGCTCATCGACTCGGGCGCGGCCGTGAGCGGCCACAGGTCGGCAATCTTGTCCCGCCGCACGTACAGCATCCCCGTGCCATGCGGGGCAAAAAGCCACTTGTGCAGGCTGGTCGCGTAGTAGTCGCACTCCAGATCGGCGTGCGTAAAGTCGAAGTGGGCGAAGGCGTGCGCGCCGTCCACAATGACCGGAATACCCCGCTGCCGCGCCATCTGCACGACCGGCCTTACCGGGAGAATCTGCCCCGTCAGGTTGATCATGTGGCACATCAGGATGAGGCGCGTGCGGGACGTGATATGCTCCTCGAAGATGCGCACGATCTCGTCGGCATCCTCCGCGGGGACCGGAATCGAGCACTGGACGAGCCGGATGCCCTCGCGCCGCGCCCGCTGCTTGAACGTGGTGATCATCCGCGGATAGTCCTGATCGGTCGTCAGCACCTCGTCGCCGGGCTCCATATCGAACCCGAACTGGCAAATCTGGAGGCTCTCGGAGGCGTTGCGAGTGAGGGCGATTTCCTCGGCGTCGCACCCAAACGTACGAGCGAGGCGTTGCCGCACGCCCTCGCGCTGGGGCTCCAGGACCCGCCACATCGTGTACGGCGGCGCCTCGTTCGAGTAGTCGAGGTGTTGCTTCATCGCCGCTTGCACCACGGCCGGCGACGGGCTGACGCCGCCGCTGTTGAGGTTGACTAGGCTGCGATCGACGGTGAAGGCCTGCTGCACGGCGCGCCAGTACGACTCATCCTGGGCGACCTCGGCCGGTGGTCCCTCGGGCGCGGTGAGCGCATCAACCAGACGGGGCACGGCCTCGGGCAGCAACGACGCGGTGGCCGTAGCAACAGCCGGACGGCCGAGGGCGCTGAGAAACTGACGACGAGTGTGCATGTCAGCCGATGCGATCAGTTAGAAAAAACGGAATAAAATACTTCTCAGGCTACAAATTTTTAGTGGGTCCGTAAAGTGGCCGGCCATCCTCGCAGGGCAATTGCATGAGTGGTGTTCCTCGTATTGGGAGTGCTCGTCACGCTCTTGATGAACGAAGTTCTCGGTTTACGCCGGCATCCTCCAAATCGGCTTCGGCTCCGGCTCTCACCGAATATTTTGCTGACCTGGACGGCTGGCGCGAGCTCCGTGCCGCCTGCATGGTCGAGTATGAGCGATTCGAAGATGGAGGCGCCACCACCGAGCGGTGCTACCACGTCCGTAGCCTTGCCCCTGACGTCGGGACGCTACTGGATGCGACCCGTCGGCACCGGCACATTAAGAACCGGATGCACTGGATTCTGGACGTGGCCTTCCAGGAGGATCAAAGCCGCATCCGCGCGGGTCATGCAGCCCAGAATATGGCTACAGTGCGGCGTCCTGCGCTCAACCTCCTCGAACAAGCTTGATGCGATTGCCCTAACGCTCCACGCCTTTGTTTCGCGTTCGATCTCTACCCGGGTCGCGATCAGGGCGCCGCGATAGGCTGCACGTAGTCCAGGTTGAGGCTGGCCTCATTTGCCGGATACAGTGGATGGGCCGCGCTGACCTCAATGAAAAAGCGGGCTTCCACCTGGCGCACGGTGACGTCTTCCTCCGGAAGATCGAAGCGCACCTCGTGCCACTGGCCGTCATCGGGAATGGGCGTAAAGACGGGACTGCCCCCACTATTCACGGGGCGGAAGATCGTTTCGGATCCATCGGGGCGCGTCACGTGAGCGAGGGGCTGGGCTTGCAGGCCCGGGATGTTGACCTGAACCCGAAACGAAAAGGCATCGATATCCTGCCAGTTGCTGTTGGCCTCCAGGCTGGGCGAAAGCAGCCCATAGCGCACAAAGCCGGTGGAAGCAGCCGCCGTGTCGGCCGGGAAGCAGTTTGGAACGGACATGAAAACAAGCAGCGAGCCACTCTGGGAGTCGTTGGCCGGCGGGAAATAGTTCACGCTCGGCGAGTGGTACGGCAGGCTCTGAAAGGTCGTGTCCGGATTGGAGCATGCCGCGACCTGCACGTTCTGCCCCCCATCGTAGATGCCATCAAAGGTGAAACCCTGCGAGTCGGTGTTGAACGTGAACGCGGCTGGGTCGGCACCGCTTCCATTGCAGGCCAGCAACACGCCGACGAGCACGGCCAGGACCAAAAGGCCTGAAGCAAGGGGATGGCGTCGGAGGCGTCGGCACTGGGAACGCATGGCAGTAAGGTGGTCGGTACGAGATGGGCACCACGTCGCACTGAAACATACGGTTCGGAGGGGCTGGTATCAACATGACCGCCCCCCGCCACGCCCCCGCTCCAACGGAGGAGGTCGTTTCGCCGCTGCCCACCCTCTCATCCCGGACCCCGACCTGGGATCCAGACGCGCCCGGTGGAAACTGGATTCCCGACCCCATCGGGGATGACCGGCTGGAGGGGCCGTCAAGCACCCGACCGTTCGCTGGGAATCAGGCAATGCAGCCCACACGACCGACGGATGCGATTGCCCTGTCTATCCTCGGGTGCGTCGATGGGCGCCCAGCCGCGCGATGCGGCGTCTGCGCAACATCCTGGCGCTCCCGGTCGTTCTCCGTCCCAGCACGCTCGTTCTCCTCTGTTTCCTAGGCCCCCATGCGCTACCTGGCCACCCCGGTGCTGGTCCTTCTTCTTGTCCTGACGGGATGCACGGCCGGTGATGCAGCCGCCCCCACTCCGCCCTCCGTACCTGACTCGGCGAAGATCCGCGCCGTCACCCTCGACGCGCGGCGCCCACCTGAACCAGAGACGCTGCAGCGATTGAAGGACCTGGGCGCTACGCACATCACGCTCGTCTCGTTCGGCTTTCAGCGACGGGTGGAGGCGCCGCGGATTCGCATGCACACCGATGGCGGCTGGTACAGCGAGTCGGATGCGGGCATCCATGCGCTCGCGCGGCAGGCTCGCGGACTCGATCTCGGCCTCATCCTCAAGCCTCACATCTGGGTCGGAGACTACAGCGCGGAGGGACAGAGCCGAAGCGCCATCGCGTTCGACACCGAATCGGCCTGGGCGCAGTGGGAGGCCGACTACCGCTTCTTCCTCATGCATTACGCCCACCTCGCCGACGCGGCGGAGGCCGACGTGCTGGTCATCGGCACCGAGCTGGAGAGCGTTGTCGCCGCACGGCCCGATTTCTGGCGCGGGCTGATCGACTCCGTCCGCGCCGTATATGACGGTCAGCTCACGTACGCGGCCAACTGGTACGAGGCGTACGACCGCGTGCCGTTCTGGAGCGCCCTCGACTTCGTCGGCGTGCAGGCGTATTTTCCTATCTCAGAGGCCGATGATCCGTCAATGCCAGCGCTGCGAGCCGGTTGGGACGCGCACCGGTCGGCCCTGCAACGCGTGGCCGCCGAGGCCAACCGGCCGATCTTGTTCACTGAGCTGGGCTACCGGAGCGTGGAGTACGCCGCCGCCACGCCGTGGACGTGGCCGCGCCGCGAGGAATCGCGCGAGCGCTCGCCCGACCATGCACTCCAGGCCGACCTCTACCGCGCCTTCTTCGATCAGGTGATGCCGGCTCCGTGGTTTGCCGGCACCGTTTTGTGGAAGTGGCATCCCGCCGCCGAAGGCAACCGCCCGCTCGGCTTCACGCCGCAACGCAAGCCGGCCGAGGCCGTCATCCGCGACGGCTTCACGCGCTATCGCAGCAATACCCCTTGATAGGCCAGCACCAT
>CAYFQN010000004.1:37076-47800 GCA_964345285.1 uncultured Rhodothermales bacterium | reverse complement strand
GCGTTGAGCGAGTTCGAGATGTTGTACAGGTCCGGGACGACGAGGCCGTCGGTCCCCACAAACGAACTCCGGTCTCTGAAGTAATAGCTCGATCCGCCCACGCGGGTGGTCACGAACAGATTGTCGGTGACGCTCCGCTCGTAGTTGACCACGAGGTCCGTGGTGGTGTTGAAATTGTTTCGGGTGTTGTCCCGGTAATTCCCCTGCTGCACCTGGAAGTTGCGAACGAAGCTTTTGGGTTCCTCCTCCGTCCGGTTTTCCGAGAAGTAGTTGATGCCGCTGCGCGCCACGATCGATAACGTGCTCAGGACATCGTAGGTGGCAGAGAGCTGCACGTTTGTCACGTCGCGGTAGAAGCCGCGGTTGTACTCGTTGGCTACGAAGTACGGATTGTTGTAGAAGGCCCGACTGTAGTGCCGCTGCTGAAACCCAACGCGCCCGTCCGTCCAGTAATCCTGCAGGTCGCGTACGTCGATGTTGGCCCCCATCCACTGCGTGATGTTGTAGAACAGGCTTTGCGAGCTGGACGTGACCTCGGGGACGTTGTCGGATTCCTGCCGGTTGTAGTTGATGGAGGCATCGACCGTCAGGTCACTGTAGCTGTAGTTGCCTGACAGGTTGATGGTATTTGCCCGGAGCGCCGTGTTCGGGACGATGCCGCGCTGAATCTTATTCGACACCGCCAGCCGGATATTGCGGTTCTGCGTCCCGGAACTGATGGCAATGTCATTGTTGCTGATGATGCCCGTCCGGTAGAAATTGTCGATATTGTTTTCCCCGCGCGAGATCCAGGGAATCGGGATGCGCTCGCCCGTCTCCGGGTCGATGGGGCTATTGTACTGCACAATCTCCACGAAGCCGCTCTCGGTGTTCGGATCGGGCTGATCCAGCGGAGGGCCCCATGTGAAGCCAAACCCTTCAATCCCATTCCCGGACCCGTCGATGTAGCGATACTCCCCGTTCCGCCCCGAGCCGTACTGGGTTTGCCTGTCTGGCGCGCGCAGGAAGTCAAGTTGGAAGGTGTTGGATGAGCTGACCTCAACGGTGATGCCGTCGCCGCCCGTCGCGCCGCGCTTGGTGGTGATCAAGACGGCACCATTACGCCCGAGCGACCCGTAGAGCGCCGATGCAGACGGCCCTTTCAGCACGTCGACGCTCGCGATGTTGGTGGCATCAAGGGCCCACAGGTTGGCGTTCTCGTTGGGGATGCCATCGATCACAATCAGCGGATTCTCGCCCCGGAGCTGAATGGCCGAGTTGCCAAAGAAGTCCGTGTTGTTGAACACGGTGAGCCCGGCCACCTTGCCGTTCAAACTGTTGATGACGTTGGGCTGCTCGACTTGGACCAGCGATTCCCCTTCGATCTGCTGCGTCGCGTATCCAACCGATTCTTCGGTCCGCTCAATGTTGAGCGCGGTGACGACCACCCCCTCGCCTACCAAGGCCTCCGGCTGGAGGGCTACGTCGATCTGCGTTCGGCCCTGCAGCGGCACTTCTTCGGTGCGGTACCCCACGAAGGAGAAGACGAGCGTATCTTGCAGCGACGTTACGTCAAGCTCAAACTGCCCATCGTTTCCCGTAGAGGTGCCGATGGTTGTGTTTTTTACAACGACGTTCACACCCGGCAACGAGTCGCCCGACTCAGCATCTGTAACCGTGCCGGTTACGGTCTGCACTACCCCGCCAAGCCATACTTCAGCTGGGGGGCCAATCCGCTCGGTGGCGAGTAGATTGTGTGGATGGAGAAGGAGTGGGCTGATGAGCAGACAAAGCCCAATTGCCCACCGCGCGTTTGAAGAAAACCAGTGCATAACGCTTTGAATTGATAAAGTGGCAACTGTGCACCGAGTATACCTATTTCTGTCTTCCCAATAGTGTGATCTATGTAACAAATCAACCAACTCCGCGAACTGGGCGACTGACGAAACGCGCTCCAATTGATACAGGACCAGCCAGGGAGTACCGTCTATGCTCTCGCTTTCGGAGACACCCACACCGGCCGCTATTTGTCGACGACCAACGGGTAGTACCGCGGCACCACACCGGCTCGCTTACACTTCAGTATGCTGCTCGTACGGATCAGGCGGGGCCGTATGAAATGGGACGGAGCCACTGTCGCCCGCGGTCGCGTGGGGCCGCACGCCCATGCGCAGTGCGCGCCGGGTGCCGTGCGTTTGGAGCACAAACGCTAGCCCCCGAAGGCAAGCCCGAACGTGTTTGTTTGGATCCGGTCATCGTCGGCCCGCTAAACGATGCCCCCCGTGATGCCAACGCTTCGGATGAGCCTCAAGAGCAGGCCACCTGCCCCGCGATAGCTCGTGCGGGTCCTGTGGGGGTCCACGCTGCTATCTCAAACACGGGTAACCCCCAAGGACCCCGACAGGAATGGATAAACGCTACGCTCGCCGCGCCCGAAAAAGTATGTTATGGCCGGCCCAACGCCGTACCGCGTAACCCTAAAATCCCTCAAGTTGTGTGTCCTTTACTGGCGTGGAGGCTCCGCCCTCAGACACCGATACCGATCCGAAACCGGCGGCTCACGCACGTAAATCTCCCCTGAACGCCCAAGCCCATGAAGATTATTGGCATCAGTCGGGCTGCGCCTTCGTGTCTGAATGACATCCCAGATCACGTCTGGGACAGGGTTCAGCATGACAGTTTTTTTGTATAAGACGCAACTTGGGTTAAAATCATCGTTGGAGGCGTATCCGAACAGCATATTGCCCCCTACGGCAACACCCGGCACGATAAGGTATTGACCGGTGGGGTTTAGGGCAAATTGGGTAGTCCCGTCATCTGAAGACGCATCACTATCGACGCTGGTGGTCGCGAGGTTCGCGTTGCCGCCCACCAGCACACTGCCCTCATCGACGGGGCTGCTCTGTGCATTCAGCGCCGGTACGGGCATGCTGAACTGAATACAGAGACGGACGAAAAACGAAGGGCAGTGCGCTGAACGCGCTTCAGTGTCCAACCGGATGTCATGGTCATTAGGCTTTGACGATGAACGGTTACTGATTGTGCACGGCCACGGTGCGATAGACAATGTGGGGAGCACGTCGATGCCATCAAAGCGGCGCTGTCTGGCCAAAACCCAGAAGCTGGGAATGCCTCGGTGGTCTGCGCTACCATATCGCACTGTCTACCACTGTGGAGACACAATCTGCAAGCCGCTGGACTTCCCCTCGGCACAGCCGACGCGTCGGGGAGATTGACAGCCTGTGAAGCGCGAAGCCGCCCGCGGTATGTGCGTACCCGCACAGCCATTCACCCGCCCTCACTTGGCGCCGCAAGGAAACCCCGAGCGCAATGGGCGTTTCTGATGTGTCCCTTGTCGCATCGACACACTGACCTCGTCAGATGCGGCCGGTTGTCTACCTCTCGCCCACGCTGACTCATTTTATGGACCTCGTTACGCAAGGTGTTGTAGGCGCTGCAATGGCCGCCGCAGCCGCTCCAGCTTCAGAGACGCGCCGCGCTGCCTTCATCGGACTTGGCGCGGGCGTGCTGCCCGATGCTGACGTCCTCATCCGGAGCAGCACCGATCCGTTGCTGGTGCTGGAATACCATCGTCACTTCACCCATGCCCTGGTGATGGTACCCGTCATCGCCCTGATTGCTGCTCTGCTGTTTGGACTGGCCGCCCGCTACGGCCCGCTCGGGGATCCCCGAGCGGGCGATGGCAGTCTGCCCTTCCGGCGTATCTATGGCTACGCGCTGCTTGGTGCGAGCCTGGCTGGGGTGCTCGACGCATGCACCAGTTATGGCACGCATCTTTGGTGGCCGTTTAGCGAGGCAGCGGTATCATGGAGCATCATTGCAATCCTCGACCCCGTATTCACTTTACTGTTGGGCGTGCCCCTAGCAGTCGGGCTAGTCCGGCGGCGACGCCACGTGATGCGCTGGGGACTGGTCTTGGCAGCCGGCTATCTGCTCCTGGGTCTGGTCCAGCATCAGCGCGCCGACGCCGTGGCGCGCGACCTCGCTGAGACACGGGGGCACGCCGTCGACCAGCTTATCGTCAAGCCAACGATCGCGAACCTGGTCCTCTGGCGGGTGCTGACGGTCACGGAGGAGCGCGTCTACGCCGATGCCATCCGCGTTGGCGTGGGGTCAAACCGCGTGTATCCGGGCACTTCGACCACGCTCTACACCGCTGACTCGACGGACGTTCCGCCCGCGATCCAGCGCGACGTCCAGCGGTTTATGCGCTTTGCGGACGGCGTAGTGGTGCGCCACCCCGAGCAACCACACGTTATTGGCGATGCGCGCTTTTCGATGCTCCCCACAACCCTTACCCCCATGTGGGGCGTTGCGGTCACGCCGTCTGCCGCGCCCCCGGTGCAGCGCGTCACCGATCGTTCGCTATCGGAGGAGGGTCGACAGCGGTTTATGGCTATGCTCTTTGGCCGTCCCTTGCCACAAAAGAACGATCGGCCGTAGCAGGTGCCTTCGGTGCCACCTGCCGCACATGGATCGTCATGCTTGAATCGCCACTGGGTGAGGCCGTGCGCCCCGGCACATCGAGCGGGCGCCATCGCACAGCAGCATGCCCCTTACGATCTGCCTCAGCGGTTCTACCGAACGTACGGACGGGACAAATCGCCGACGGATACGCGGCCAGCCTTCTTGCTTTATGGGAGGAGCCGTTTGCATCGCCCCAGTGGCACCACCCTGCCTATGTGTACCTGAACGGGCGCGAACTGGCCACCACCCTCCCTGCGGACGAGCAGGGTGCAGACTATCGAATCTCGGACGGATTGCTCACAGGAGGCCCTCGTGGTGCGTGCCGGGTTTTCTTTCTCGTGAATGGCCCGTTGAACGCCCTTCCTCATCAGCTCCCAACCATCGCACTGTTCCTCTTCACTGTGCTGCCTTCACCCTTGCTCAAGCGCTCCCACCGCGCCCTGAGCCTGGAAACGTATCGGCCCACTGCGCTCGCACAACGCGGAGCGCCTCCGGCGTATCCACGTCGCGGACGGCGCCGGGCGGCTCCACGTCCACGTACGTTACCGCTTGACGGTGACGCCGAAGGATAGCGCGGGCGCCTTCGTCGCTCTGGAGTTGCACCAGATCGCCCCGAAACGAACGCCCAAAAAAGACCGGATGGCCGGGCTGCCCATCGACACGAGGGCGCACAATACGTGGTGTGGCCCGTTCGTAAAATGCGCGGCGGACCTGGCGAATGGTGTCCGCGGTGAGCAGCGGCAAGTCGCCAGGACAAATGGCCAGCCCGCTCAACGTAGCTTCCGCAGCCGATACGCCGCAGTGGATCGACGCCCCCATCCCCCTTACATAGTTCGGGTTGTGCGTGAAGCGAATCGGGTCTGCATCCGGGAGGGCCTGGATTACGGCTTCCCGGTCGGCGCCCGTAACGACAATGACGCGCGCAACACCGGCTGTCAGGAAGGCGCTTACCACCCGCGCAACGACGGGCTGCCCTCCAACTTCAAGCAACAGTTTGTTCGGCGCCCCCATCCGCCGAGACCGCCCCGCCGCAAGCACAATCGCAGTGACCGGTTCCTCACCCCTCATAGCCCACTCCTATACTGGTCACGCAGCCCATGCCGCGCCCTAGGACATCTCGCTAAGGCATCTCGTCCCTACCCGGTTGCTTCTTGCAAGCCGCCACTCTCCAGCGCGTCGATGAACGGCTGGCTGTAGATGCGCTGGCCGGTGGCTCGCGCCAACGCGTTTGCCACACCGCCCGAAATCGGGGGAAGGGAAGGTTCGCCCAACCCCGTCGGATCGATGCCATTGTCGACGAAGAAGGTTTCGATTTCGTCGGGCGCCTCACGGTTTCGGATGAGGCGGTAGGTGTCGAAATTGCTCTGATCCGGCGCCCCGTCCGTGATGGAGATCGCGCTGTACATGGCATGGCCGATGCCGTCGATGATGCCCCCTTCCACCTGATTCCGCGCGGCGTCCGGGTTGACGACAATACCGCAATCCACCGCGCACCATACTTTCTGGATGCGGGGTTGTCCGTCGTTAAGCGTAACGTCGACGACCTGCGCCACATAGGAGTTGTGGCTGTAATATGCCGAGACGCCGCGATGGACGCCCGCGGGAGCGCGGCGCCATCCCGACCGGTCGCGCACGAGCCGCAACACGCCCGCGTACCGAGACGCGTCATAGTCGTGCTCTCCACCTACCGGATCGTTCATGGCCCGGTCGAAAAGCCCCAATCGGAACGCAATGGGGTCTTGCCCCGCCGCCTCGGCGACTTCGTCGAGGAAAGACTGTTCGGCGCCGGCGATGAAGTTCGACCGGGGTGCCCGCCAGGCGCCCGTCGACACATTCGACTCAAGCGCGAAGTTTTCCGCTAGGTAGTTGTCGACCGCCCCTGCCGGGAAGCGGTTGGCAAAGACGGGACTCTCGTGTATGCCCGCGCCGCGCACGTGGAAGCCAATCAGGTTGTCATCCGCGTCCAGGGCCGCGCGATACGTCACGCGATAGGCCGGGCGGTACGTGCCCTGCGTCATGTCGTCTTCACGGGTGTACACCAGCTTGATCGGCGCGCCCGCTTGCTGTGAGATGAGGGCTGCCTCCACGCCAAAGTTGCCGTACAGGCGCCGTCCGAAGCCGCCCCCCATACGGGTCATGTCGATCGACACCTGATCCTCCGTCAGTCCGAGCACGCTGGCCACAGAGGGGCGCAGGTATTCGGGCGTCTGAATGGGCCCGACGAGCTCCGCCCGATCCGCGGTAACGTGGGCGAAGAAGTTCATCGGCTCCATCGTATTGTGGGCCAGGAACGGCGCGCTGTACGTTCGCTCGATGACGCGATCGGCCCGCGCAAAGGCCGCCTCGGGATCGCCGTCGCGGCGCGCCGGATCGGTCGTTCCATTTTCCAGCAGATCTGCCAGCGCGTCCGTGTGGTCCGCACTGCTTTCGAGCTCAGACGCCGTCGCCCACTCGATGTTGAGTGCCTTCTTGGCCTGGATCACCTGCCACGTCGTCTGTCCGACGACCACGACCAGTTCTGGAAACGCGTTGACGTCCGACCACTGCGGCTCATCCGGCGCAGCGTTGATCGTGAACACGTCGTGGATGCCGGGCATACTTTTCGCTTCGCTGGCATCCAGCGATTGGATGGTCATGCCGAACGCTGGGGCGTGCTCAACCATCGCGATCAACATGCCCTCACGCTCAAGGTCCAACCCGAAGAGCGGCTGGCCCGTCACAATTTCCTGGCCGTCAACGTTGCGGCGACTCGTGCCGATGATGGAAAAGTCGCTCGGATCTTTCAGCGGCACATCCTGCGGGACAGGCATGGTGGCGGCTTCAGAGGCCACCTCGCCGTAGCCCAGCTCATCCCCGCTGGATGCGTGGCGAATGATGCCGCCCTCCGTGGTTAGCTCACGAGCGGGCACGCTCCATCGCTTGGCGGCGGCCTCCATCAGCATGCGGCGCGCGGTGGCGCCTGCCGTACGCAGCCCCACCCACCCCTGGCGGATGGACTGACTGCCGCCGGCCAGCTGTCGGGTGTATTTGTCCGTGTCGAGCGCTGCCTGCTCAACGACCACGTCACGCCAGTTCACGTCGAGCTCTTCGGCCACGATCATGGGCATCGACGTCTTCACGTTTTGCCCGATCTCGGGGTTGGGCGACATAATGGTGACGAGCCCGTTGTCGCCAATCTGGAGAAAGGCGTTGATGTTGTGCCAGTCGTCCGGCATGTCTTTGGGCGCCGGGCCCGACGGCTGGCAGCCGGCCAGCCAGTTGAAGCTGAGCACGAGGCCGCCACCGGCCAAGGCCGAGGCTTTCAGAAACGTGCGCCTGTCGATCGTCGTGTTGTCTTGTCCCACCGTCGGTCCTCGTCTGGATGCTTGAGAGCTGACTCTGCCGCGCTACCCGTACTACAGTGTTAGGCCATATTTACAGTGTTAGGCCATATTCTCCGCGGCCGTTTGCACCGCCCTGCGGATACGCAAGTAGGTGCCGCACCGACAGATATTGCCGTTCATGGCGTCCGTCACCTCGTCCTCACTGGGATTCGGGTTGGAATCGAGGAATGCCACGGCTGTCATGATTTGCCCAGCCTGGCAATAGCCACACTGGGGGACATCATGTTCGAGCCACGCCTCCTGTACCGGATGGTCTCCCTCCTCTGACAGCCCTTCAATCGTCGTGACCTCCTGGTCGCCCACTGCGGAGATGGGCAGCGTGCAGGATCGGACGGCGTTTCCGTCGAGGTGGATGGTGCACGCTCCGCACTGCGCGATGCCGCATCCGAATTTGGTGCCGACCAGGGCAAGGTGATCCCGCAGGACCCAGAGGATAGGCGTATCCGGGGATACATCGACCCGGTGCTGCTGCCCGTTGACTGTAAGATTGTATGTCGCCATGGCGTATGGAGGGAAGAGGGAGTAGGTGACTGGGACGACTGTCGAGACTTCACGCCGCATCCACAATAGTACATCACACTACCCAGGAAGTCGAATCGGACGAGCAGCCCCATTGGTAGGTGGCGGCCAATCTGCGCCGACGGGGCCACTCTGTATGCAATAGCCAGGGGGGCCCGACTCTCAGAGGGGCACCGCACGCAACGGATGCCTCAGGGCAAGTCTTGGTTTAAGCCGATCAGGTTGAACGCGTGGTAGTACTTCAGAATAGCAGATTGAATGCGCCAAACAACGTACGCGTCGGCATCCCGATAGCCGTGTACGTTGTCATACAGTTGACGGCGGGCTGCCAACACATTCGGCTCAGTCCAGATGTACCGGCTGCCCGTACGAAGCAGCCACTGTTGGCGGCCAGCATCCAGCTCATCGAACGCCGCGCCCACTTCGTTTGGGTGGAGCCACTTGGTCCATCGCCGGCTGTTGACTACGGCATCGCGCACGGCTGTAGGGAGCCCTGATGAACGGCCCAGCTTGCGCTCCAAGCGGGTGAGCTCCATCAGCGCTTCGTACTCTACTTCGGTGCATTCAGGCCCCACATTCGCTCCTCCCATTCCACTCAACGGGTAATCCTCGGGATTGGCAACATAATCGGTGTAGTGCCCCTTGAGCCGCACGCCGTATGGACGCGCCACCTTGGTTAGCCGCCGCGCCACCTCGGGGTCGAAGGTGGTAGTGCCCAAGTCCGTGCCCACCTTGCCCACGACAAAGCAAGGCCACGCGTCAGTCAGGTTCTGTGCTTGCAAAGCGGCATCCAGCCGTTCGAGGAATGTGGCAAAGGTGTCTACATCTGCCAGCCCGCCCTGTACCTCTTCGGTGCCCACCTCGTAGCTCAGCGGCTGGCGGTTCGTCCGGTTCCGATACGTCTCAGCGTGCGCGATGAGCTCCACCGTGCGCTCGACGACCCACTCGATGGGCGGGGTGCTATCGGGGCGGCGCCGATCCACCGTCGGATCGAGATGCAAAAGCGCGTAGCCCGCATCGATGCATGCTTCGATGGATTGCTTCACGGCTTGTAGCGTCTCCTTGTAGGAGTACTCAGCCCTCACATGTTCATCTTTCAGCCAGGGCCCGCCGTGGTCGAGGCACGGTAGAACGAGCCCTGGGACTCCGATCCGCTCGGCCTCGCGCGCCACAAACCGAACCAGTTGGCCGGGTGTCCAACCGGTATACCCGCCCTCCCGGTCGACTTGATTGAGCGTCGCTGCAAGGAGCAAGGGAGCCTCGGCCTCCTTGGCAGCATGCAGTGCAGCGCGCGTGACCGCCTCTGAGTTGGGACATACGGCAAGCAATGTAGCCCGCCGATCAGTGAGCTTTCCCACGGATTGCACAAGGGTTTTCACCACCGGGCCCTCCCCCGCTCCTTGCCCTGCAGGCGTGCGGACCGACTTCACACGCGGTCGGGACCAGGCCGCGTTGGGCGCATCATTCATGACGAGAGCCTGCTGTGTGATTGCTAGTCGAAAATTTCCACCCTACGATACGCTAGCCGTCCCACAAGGTTGTTGGCTCCGTCGTGTAGTAATCTCCCCACATGACGGTTCGGCTTTCTCCGACAAGCGCTTCCGGTCGGGCCCCTATGCAACGACGTAGCACGAGGTCGTCCTTGAGGGTAGCCAATCGATCTTGTTTTACCTTGACGTGCCCGACACCGCACCGCGCTCGGATGGGCAGCGCGCAGGATCCACAGGTCACCCGGCTGGGTCTCGTACGCCGGACCCGATTCGATGACGCTCGTCGCCCTGGGGGGAGATGGCGCGTCCGGCTCCAACCCACAGCCTCCAGCGCTGCCCATCGTCCGAGTGTCTTCCTTCTGGTGCTGGATCACAGGCCCGCCATCGCGCGCCGCGGGTTCCACCCAACCGACACCGCCAAGCAGGCCGCCAGCCTATCTCTCTGCCCGCTGACTTGCCGAGGATACACACTATGATGACTCGCTTCAAAGGAACCTTCACATCATCAGAACGCCAGCGCATCACCCAAGCGGCGCGTACTGTAGAGCAGTTGCGTGGCTCGTCGGACGAAGAATCTACCTGGGTCGTTCTGAACTTCCAGACGCCCCACGGGGGCTATCGATACTGGGGGGTTCGGCTGGGCGATGGTTACGTCGTCTACGCGCATACCGCCATAGGATTGGCTGCTGCCCTAGAGGGGCTACGTGACCGGATGATCCAGCTGCGAAGCCAGGCCCTCAGCGAGGGAAGCAAACGGGTAGCTAGCCACTATTGATTGACCACCATTGACGGAGCCGTCAGGCTGCTCCTCATGGCGCGAGGTCCGTCGCATGGCAGCACTAGGCCAAGCTCATGCACTAGGCCA
>CAYFQN010000004.1:35670-36976 GCA_964345285.1 uncultured Rhodothermales bacterium | reverse complement strand
GCACTAGGCCAAGCTCATGCACTAGGCCATGACATCTCGCGTAGTCCTCTTCCCTGCGACAGGTGTAGACGGTATTTTACATGTTTTCGCTTTGATGCCGCTCACGCGTGGCTCCGAATGCATCGTAGGATGGGGCCCGCTTGTTTGCACGTTTTCCGTACTCCGTGACCAACCTGAAGGATTCCTTGCTATGACTCGCGTTACATTGCTTCCATACATCATGCTCAGCGCCATCATACTGTTTGCCAGCGTCCAGCCGGCGGAGGCCCAAACCCGAGAGACGGCGCCCGACGACCAGCCCGTGCCGATCTGGGTCCAGAATTTCGGCAAGCAGCTGCACACTTCGCTTGAGTCGGACAACCCGTTCATTAAACGGCAAGCGCTTCAGCATATTACATACTTTGCCTCATTCTACGGCGACGAAATCGACTTTTCCGACGCGGTACCGGCCCTGGTTGATCTGTACCAGAACGATGACGACGCCGACGTCCGCCTCTTCTCTGTGGTTGCGCTTTACGCGATTGGCGACCAAGACGGCATGCAACAGGTTCGGCGCTCGATGTATCAGCAGCGCTGGCCTCCCCGGCTCCAGTTTGTGACGATGGCCGCGCTAGTTAGCCACTATGGCCCTGCAACCTTCGCCATGGACGAGGAGGCTGCGGTAATGGCTGAGAACCTGATGACATATTACCTGCAGCCACGCGTTGAGGTGGGTCCGCTTGATGTCGTGCAGCCCCAGATGCAACAGCAACAGGAATAACCAGCGAGATCAAGGACAGGGAGCCGACCTACCGGGTGAAAGGGAAGCCGGCTGTGCAACCGCGCTCTCCGCTCATGGCCGACCTGTGCTGCTGGAAAATGCTAGAGCCTCTCCCATTTGGGAGAGGCTCTAGCGTGCTACGGATAGCTTAGCTGGCTTCCTGCAATCGGCGGCAAGAGGCCCTTGCGGTTTGGTTTAGGAGTCGGACCTTCGGACGAGGTCTTCCATCTTCCAACCGATTTCCCACTGGCGGGCCCGGTGGTCGCGCATCGATTGCGACACGAGCTCAGCGCTGGGATCTCGGAATGGGTTGGCCTGAAGTTCGAGTCCCTGCCGCCGGGCCTCCGAGCCACGACGACGCAGTTCATCGTTCTTGATCTTCTTACTCATACGCCTGATGCTATCTTTGGACGAACGCTGACCGCGTTAATATAGAGGTGATGCGCCTACAAATCAAGCTACGCCAACACTTTACCCTGATAACCACAAGGCGTCGGTAGCCAGACAGTGCTCCTTGGCATGACGATCATCAATACGATCATCAAT
>CAYFQN010000004.1:0-35570 GCA_964345285.1 uncultured Rhodothermales bacterium | reverse complement strand
CGTCGGTAGCCAGACAGTGCTCCTTGGCATGACGATCATCAATACGATCATCAATCTCGTGCGCGCCACGGAGCACTGCCCGCGTGTTGGTCTCACGCTGCGCAATGACACCTCGTACGCTATAACACCTCGTGAGTACGGTGCACATTCACCGCGCTGATTCCTTTAGGCGTCTGCTCCGTTTCAAACTCGACTTCTTCTCCTTCACGGAGTTCTTCGTCGGGCACTTCGCTGTGGTGGACAAACACGTCCTCGTCCCCTTCGTGGGGCTCGATGAACCCGTATCCTTCCTTGGAGCTAAACCACTTTATTTTTCCGCGACGCATGGTAGGTTGTTGCTTATTCCACTCTATCTTCGTGCACGTCTATAAGGGTTGCCATGGGACGCGTTCCGAACGAAGCGTTGGGGCACCCACGCAGGCAGCCATCCCGAGCCGCCCCGTTAGCAAGAAGGGGCATTCAGTCTGACGAGGTGTTGCGCACCGCCTTGAGAGCACGTTCTAGCCGTTGAACGGAATGATCATCCGTGCCGATTAGCTCTTCAATAACAACAATCAAATCATCTTTGCTTAGCGGCTCCAAGCGGTCTTGCACGTTGGGCGTTGACACGGCTGAAGGACCTTCCTCGTCCAGCACAACCATCAGCGTAGCCACAACATGCTTGCACCAGCTGCCCTCGAAGTAGGGGCACGTGCACTCCACGTCCGTAACCCCTTGCCTATCGTAGGAGACGTGGACCGCATAGGGAATGTAGTAGCTCCCCTTCACCCGGGCCGTGATAGTCTGCTCGCTGTTCTCGATATGCTGAACCGCTCCTTTTTCGTAGTAGTCGAGCCCCCGTTGGAACGATCCTTCGGCGGTATGAGCTTGAATGGTAGCCTTAGTGAGACCAGGAATAGACATGGGAACCTGCGGAGCAACCAGTCGAGGAATGGGCGATTCGTACTTACCCGATTAGCAAGCACGCCGTGTAGTACGGTTCGGTGGTAAACATCGCATATCCCACCCTTGAACTCAACCTGTCCCCCAGTTAGGGCACGATCGAACTGCACGGTGCCTGGCTAGCCCCCTAGAGCTGCTGCGTCGATTTGCTCTGTAACTCGCCAATTGTTTCCGAAGCGAGCCCCAGCTCCGACTCCAACTCTTCCAAGGACTTGCCCTTCGTTTCGGGCATCATCAGCCATACGAACAGGAGCTGCAGTACCATCATGCCTGCAAAGAAGGTGAAGATCTGTGCGCCCGAGAAGTTAGCCAGCACGGTCGGGGTCAGGAGCGTGATGAGCGCGGCGAACACCCAGTGCGTCCCCGAGCCCAGCGACATGCCATAGTCGCGCACCGCATTCGGGAAGATTTCGGAGATAAACACCCAGATCACTGCGCCCTGCCCCACCGCGTGCGCCGCGATGAACGCGCAGACAAAGGCCACGACAACCGCGCCCTCGGCACCCGTGAAGAAGGCCCATGCCACGCCACTGAGCGAGGCGATATACCCAAACGAGCCAACGTACATCAGCTTGGTCCGCCCCGCCCGGTCGATCAGATACATACCGATCAGCGTGAAGACCAAGTTGACCACCCCGATCGGCACGGATGCGCTGAGCACATCGCCGGCCGCAATGCCCGCCTGCTCGAAAATGCGAGGCGCGTAATACAGCACAAAGTTGATCCCCGAAAGCTGGTTGAAGAAGGCGAGCAGAAACGCTAGCGTGATCGGCACCTTGAAGGTGGTAGAGAAAAACTCGGACAGAGGCACCTCTTTGGACACGGAATTTCGGATGGCGGTCACGAGCCGGTCAACGTTCTCGCTGGGGTTCAACTGTGCCAACAGTTCTCGGGCGGTGGACTCGTCGTTTCTACGGAGGAGCAACCACCGCGGGCTTTCCGGCACGCGCAGCACGAACAGCGCATAGAGGGCCGCTGGGACGGCCTCCACGCCCAGCATCCAGCGCCACGCGCTGGCGTCAAGAAGCGTCCCAATCAGATAGTTCGACAGGTACGCGATAAGGATGCCAAGCACGATATTGAACTGATAGAGCGCGACGAGCTTGCCGCGGCTCTTGGCGGGGGTGATCTCCGAGATATAGATGGGCGCTGCAACCGACGAAGCCCCGACGCCCAACCCCCCGATGAACCGCGACGCGGAGAAGATGTACGGGTTGGGCGCCAGGGCGGAGCCCAGGGCCGACAGCAGATACAGCACACCGATCCAGAATAGCGTGCGCCGCCGCCCGAACCGATCGCACGGAATCCCGCCGAACAGAGCGCCGATGACCGTGCCCCACAGTGCCATCGACATGATGAACGCGCCGTGGAAAAGGTCACTCATCTGCCACAGCTCCTGGATCGGACGGTCTGCGCCCGATATCACAATCGTGTCGAAGCCGAAGAGGAATCCAGCGAGTGCGGCCACGATGGCACTGAGCAGGACCGACCGGTGGGTGTTCATAGCCTTGCGTACATGGAGAGGAGAGAATCGAGATCCAACCGATTAGGTCGTGGTAGCTCCGGACGCAGCTTGGCTAACCCACCGGCCGGCGTTGGTGTTGCGCTTGAGTTGGGGCAACGCATTGAGGCCCTCGTAGCGCGGCGTCGGCCCCATTTGCATTGCCACGAACGCCCCGAGCCGAGCCGCCGCGTCAAGCAGACCCGCGTCGTCTTCCCCCGCAAAGTAGGCGGCTAACAGCCCGGCCAAAAAAGCATCGCCGGCCCCCACCGTATCGGCGACCTCCACGGCGTATCCGGGGTGCTCCGCCCAGGCGCCCTCGTTCCACAAGACGGCTCCGTGCGCGCCCCGTGTCACACAGATCGTCGCGATGTCGAACCGATCTGATAGGGCTTCGATGGCGCGTTGCGGCGCGTCCGGCAGGCCAAACCACGTTGTCATCTGTGCCAGCTCTTCGTCATTCATCTTTACGATGGTGGCCGCCTGCAGCGAGCGTTCGACGATGGCGCGCTCCACAAACGGCGGACGCAAGTTTACGTCGAACACGGCCGGGACGTCTGCAGCCCACAATGCAGGAATGGTTTCACGGGACGGGCTCCAACGTTGGGCGAGGCTACCAAAGACGACAGCGCGCGCCGTCGCGGCGTGGTCGGCCAAGACCCGGGTATATTCCATCCGGTCCCAGGCCACCGGCTCAATGATCGTGTAGTCCGGGGTGCCAGTCGCGTCTAGCGCCACCTCCACAAAGCCGGTTCGATGCGTCAGGTCGCGCTGCACGTGCGTGTCATCTATCCCTCGCGCCTGCATCCGACGCAAGGCCTCGTAGCCGAGAGCGTCCTCGCCCACACGGCTCACGATCGACACCTCTTCCCCGAGTTGGTTCAGATGGCACGCCACGTTGAAGGGCGCCCCCCCCAGAAAGAGGCCGGCTGGCAACGCATCCCACAACACTTCGCCGATACACAAGATGGGGTTCATGACGAGATGGAGTTCGTTAGATCACGCGCCGATGCACGATGCACATAGGAATCAGGGCGCAGACCGACCCCTAGCGCCATATCGACCGGAGGGTCCACACGTCCAGGTTGATCAAGCGGGCATCACCGCCTTCCGCGTACAAGGCCACATCTTGGCTTTCCGGCTGCGGAAAGATCCGATCAGTGATGACGGTCTGGCCGTCATTTGCGAATAGCTCGACGGATGACCAGTCGACGAAAAGATGCAGCTTCACACGCCCATTCTCAACCGTGAGCGGTCCATCGTGGCGTCCCGCGAAGTCGGGACTGAAGTCGTCAATGCCCGAACGCGATCGGTCGATGAACACCTCCTCGGCGTTGGCGTCGTAGGCCACGAGCGTCTCCTCGGTGCCCCCCATCCGCACCGTGAGGCCCACCTCATCGGCCGTGCCCACCTCAAACTCGGCGATAATTTCTAGGGCTCGCCCACTGATGCCGTGAGCCCGCAATGAGTGCGTGCCGTCGGTCACGTCCATGGCATCAATGTGCGCATGCATGTCACGTAGTTGCTGTAGTTCGTCCACCGGCTGCTGGACGAGGCGGGGACCATCTGGCGAACTACGCAGCGATAGCGCACGCGGGATGCTCTGCGCGCTGCGCCAGGGGTAGGTCGGTATGTCCTGCCCGTACTGCCAGTTGCTCATCCATCCCACCCAGATGTGGCGGCCGTCTTCCGCTGGGATGTTAGCCCAGTCGATGGCGGCGTAAAAGTCCTTGCCGTAGTCGACCCACTGCGGGTCATCCTCCGATGAGCCCGTCAATGTGAACGAGGAACCGTCAAAGTCCCCAACAAAATACTGCCCGCCCGATCCGCCCGCGACGGAGCCGGGGTTGAGGTCAACCTGCAGTACCCATTGCCGGTTGTTCGGGTCGCCATCAACCGGCAGGTAGAACAGATCAGGACATTCCCAGATGCCACCCGTCGCCCCTGCTGGTCCAAACTCACTCATGAACGTCCATTCCGTCAGGTTATCGGACTCGTAGAACTGCACCTTGTAGTCGGTGGGCAGCGCGACCACCATTACCCATTTCTGTTCGGGCTCGTACCAGAACACATTCGGATCGCGGAAATTCTGCCGATCGATGTCGAGCACCGGATTCCCCTCGTACAGCGTCCAGGTCCGGCCACGGTCCGTGCTGTAAGCGATGTGCTGCGACTGGTTGTCGGCCTGGTGCCCCGTGTAGATGGCCACCATCGGCGGGTTCTCGGCCGTGCCCAATCCGCTCGTGTTGTTGTGGTCGACGACGGCGCTCCCGCTGAACGCCATCACACCATCCGTTTCGGGCACGGCCACCGGCAGGTGCGTCCAGTGGACCAGGTCGGTACTCACAGCGTGGCCCCAACTCATGTGTCCCCACTGAATGCCATACGGATTGTACTGGTAGAAAAGATGGTACTCGCCATCGTAATAGACCAGCCCGTTGGGGTCGTTCATCCAGTTCATGGCCGGCGAGAAGTGATACTGCGGCCGCTGCTGCTCGGTGTATGTCGGCGCGTACGAGGTAGGCTGCGCGGTCGCGGTCGGCGCGGCGAACAATGCCACTGCGATGAATACCGCGGCGGCAAATGGACGGGGCCAAACGGGAAAACCATGCATAGGGATGACCAGAAAGAAGTTAGCGGAAACGGGAATGATTACGAAGGCAACTCGGCTTCCGGGGACGACGTGGCGCTCTGGGCAGAGGCTCCACACGACTGACGGACAATGAGCCGGTGCTGCAATGTGACGGTAGTTGGTGTTTGATCGGGCCGGGTGATGCGCTGTAGCAGCATTTCGGCAGCGCGCTTCCCCATTTCGTAGCCGGGCTGACCCACCACGGTTGGCGGCGGGTTCAGGGCTGAAGCCCAGGGCACGTCGTCGTAGCCCACCACCGCCATGTCGTCAGGGATGCGAATCCCATGCTCGTTGAGGGCGACGAAAGCTCCAAGTGTCATTAGGTTGTTGCCGGTAAAAGTGGCGGTAGGTGGCTCGTCCAGGTCCAGAAGTTCACTAGTCAGTTGGCGACCGCTTTCCAGCCGAGAGTCTCCTTCGCGCACCAAGGCTGGGTCGACAGGGATATCGTGATCCATGAGCGCCGCTTCATACGCACGGCGCCGCTCATGCGTGGTGGAGATGCGTGAGATGCCCCCAACGAACCCGATGCGTCGATGGCCCAGTTCAATCAGATGACGCATGGCATCGTAAGCCCCTTCAAAGTTATCCGATGTGATGGTGTCGACGCGCACGCCCCGCAACGTCCGGTCTACGCACACAACGGGGATACCTGTCTCGACTAATGCTTGGACGTGCTCATCATCTTCCTCCACGGGCGGCACGATGACGCCGTCTACTGACTCGGTACGCAACGTGTCGAGTGCCAAACGCTGCCGTTGCAGATCCTCGTCCGAGTTGCTGAGAATCAGCGCAATGTCGTTCTCTCGAGACACATCTTCCACCCCGCGTGTAATGTCAGCAAAGAACGGGTTTTGAATATCCGGAATCACAAGTCCAATCATATTCGCCTGGCCGTTTTCCACACGCAGACGGCGCGCTACCCGGCTGCGTTTGTAATTCAGCTCTTTAGCCGCCTTGCGCACGGCCGCACGCGTCTCAGGCTTTACCTTATCCGAGTTGTTGAATACCCGCGAAACGGTCGATTTGGAGACGCCAGCCGCACGAGCCACATCCTTCAACGTGGGCATTGCATTGGAATCGAATGGGAAACAGTTGTAGAAAAGACGTCTACGGATGGGCGGACCGTCATGGTTCTGCGGGTTGGTTCAGCATCGGCGGCCAGGCCAACTAGTGGCCAGGCGGTTGACTCACTCTCTCTTTGATGCTGCATCGTGGTGGGTACGGTATCTGGGGCGCCCCAGCCACCTGCTGCCATGTTTTGAGACGTACTGCTTGCGTGGATGGGTATTTATTGGGGAGGAGCCGAAACGGATGCGGCTCAGGGGATAGGGACGGCTGCAATCAGCGTGTCGGTTATTAAATGCATGTACTAAAAAGAGAGTTATTTTTGGGATCAAAGTACATCTTCACGCTTCGTAGTGGGTCGAACTGGACTACCCTTGACTCAATATTGATGTATTAAGGACCAATTAAATAGTCCTCTTATCTAGGACTCTGTTTTTGTCTAATTATACCCCGTGTTTTGCTGGTACAGTCCCTCGCTCAGCACGATTTCTTGTTGTGGAATAGGCAGGTACTCATTCTTGTTTGCCTCAAACCGTGCTTCGCCGAGATAGGATCGCCTTGTTTGCTCCACCTCGAAGTAGTCATTGAGTACCTCTTCGGCGATGCCCCAGCGAACTAGATCGAAAAAGCGCCAACTTTCCATGGCAAACTCCAGCCTGCGCTCCCAACGCAACGCTTCCATGGCGTTTTCTTGGGTCCAGTTGATATTGTCTCCGTCCACATACGGCTCAATGTAGTAGTCAGCAGGAGGCGATCCGTCTGCGTACCGTACCATGCCGGTACTCGCTGCCGCGCGGTTTCTCAGCTCGTTGATGAGTGGGAGGGCTTCGCTTTCGCGGTTTGCTTGAATCAGCGCCTCAGCCTTCATTAACAGCACATCCGAGTACCGGATGACGTCGACATTTTTGGCGCTCCCCCAAAAGGGTCCCCAGGATTGCGTGCCGGGCTGATCAGGATGCTGCACCTCTTTCATGGTGGAATGATGCCCGTAAAGCTCAGGCTGGCGAGCCCACCCCTCCTCGTACAACCAGTCGGCGTCGTATTTGAAGGGATGCCCTGGAATGGCGACCGTGTGGCTGAGGCGGGGATCGAACGTTTGGTCCAGATAGGCCCCGGGATCGGTATCACTTACCATCTCATCATTGAAGGTATCAAACCGCGGAAGGCCCGTGGTCTCATCCGTCTTAAAGGCATTGACCATATTATGGCTTGGGATGTGGAACCAGCAGCACCCATATTCCGACGCCATGTTGTAGTTCAGGCCATGCTCGTAGTTCATCCGCCCGCCCTGCTCCGTTCCGTCGTCATACGAGTGCTGGATGGCGAACACGGATTCCGGACCATTATCGTACTCAGTAATAAAGTTCTGGCCGAAGTCGTCAAACAAATCGTGCTTGCCAGAATCAATGACGTAGTTGGCCTCCTGGATGACCTGATTGAGTCGGTCCTGGTTGATGTTAATCACATTGTGGTTTTCATCTTGCTCGTACGCCTGATACAGGCGCGTTCGAGCCAGATAAGCAGCGGCTGCCACAGCACTAGCTCTGCCCACTTCAGCTTGCACGTCAGGCAGATTGTCCTTCGCAAACTGAAACTCGGCAGCTATGCGGTCCAGTATCTCGTCCCGGCTGAGTTCGACATTCGAAACCTGACGCACATCGTCGATTGTCATTGTTTCATCAATCCAGGGTACGTTTTTGAAGAGGATGGCCAGGCGAAAATAGAAGTGACCCCTTAGAAAGCGCATCTCAGCTTCTCGTTGCTGCAGCGGATAGGATGAGTCGTCCGGTCCGTTCTCGCGCACCTCATTGATTTGCTGCAGCGCGATATTGGCCCGGCTTATGCCCTCGAAGAGGGCCTGCCACGTGCGCTGCTGATACCCTTGGTCCGTCTGGATAAAGACGAACCGTTCGTACCAGTCCATTTCGCTCTGATCCCCCAAACTGCCGCCCCCTTTGTACGCGTCGTCTGAACGGACGCTACCGTAGAGCCAGTTCGATTCGAAGGAGAAGAGCCAGTCGGAATTGCCCAGCGACGCGTACGCCGCGGTAGTGAGCCGTTCGACGCCGTCCACGCCCTGAACGTCTTCTTCGTTTACGACCCCCTTGGGGCTGTAATTCAGGAATCCGTCGCAGCCCGTGACCGCTACCACAAGAATAGTTATCGCTGCTATGAGTACCGTCCTTCCGCGTGACGTATTCATGACCATGCCTTTGCACAGATTAAAGGATTAATTTCTCAACCGGAGATAGTAACCGATTACAGCGACAGGTTGACCCCAAACGTGTAGGTCCGGGGAAGCGGATAAAACGCGCCGGGATTTTCAGGGTCAGCCCCGCTGAAGTCCCCCGAGGATAGGGTAAATAGCTCACCGGCCGACACAAAAACCCGGGCTTGCCGTAGCCCAACAAACTCATTAAAACCACCTGGGAGCGTGTACTCCAGTAGAATGTTTCGGAGTTTGAGGTAGGACATATCCTCGATCATAAAGGTCGAAGAGCGCGTCTCATTGTTGGCATTATCCAGTGACAACGCCGGAATCTCCGAGCCGGCGTTTTCTGGCGTCCATGCGTTCAGAGCCTCTGCCAGCAAGTTTTCGCCCGAGTGGGTCCCGGCTCCGTAGAAGAGCCTGGACTTGGTGGGGTTGTATCGGTCGACGCCGTGTACACCCTGCAGATAAAAGGAGAAGCTGAACTGCTGATAGCTGAGGTTGCCATGCAACCCGTATTCGAGGTCGGGGAGTTCATTCCCCAGCCAGTCTTGATCCAGCGTGTTGATGACGCCGTCGTCGTTTAGGTCTTTGAACCGCAGCCTTCCTACCCCTTTCCCAGGTTGGTCAGCATGCGCTGCCACTTCGTCCTCGTTTTGGAAGATGCCGTCGGCGACATACCCGAAGTTGGCCGTGATGGACTGCCCAATGATTGTTTTTTCAACGTTGCCCGGAAAATCTCGCACGACCGCCTCGGGGACAAATGTGACTTTATCGCTGGATGAGGAGAGGGAAGCTGTAAAGCTATACCCGAGGTCGCCACCGAAATTCTCGTATCCAAGTCCCAGTTCCCATCCTCTGTTCTCCATCGTGGCCCCGTTCTCCCACCGGTCGGATCCTTCTCCGAGCACCGCTAAGCGCGGCGGAAGCACCAGGATGTCGCGGGTCTCCCGAAAGAAATAGTCGAACGACCCCGTCAGTCGCTGCCCAAACAGGCCGACGTCAAGGCCCACATTGATTTCATCGGTTTCTTCCCAACCCAGGCCCGGGTTGGCGCGCTGTGTCTGTTTTACGCCGGAGGACAGTTCTCCCGTCTGCTGTCCGCCCAGAGCATAGGCCGTGCCTGTGGGTCGGCCAAAGGCGCCGCAGCACAGGAACCGGGCCGTACCATATGCAGGAACAAAGAGGGCATAATGGGCCTCGTTGTCTATGCGCTGGTTGCCCATCCGGCCAACGCCAGCTCGTATCTTGAGCTGGGATATGAAATCCAGATTCTGGTTGTTGCTGATGAAGTTTTCCTCATCGATCCTCCACCCCAAGGAAAAGGCGGGGAAGAAACCAAATCGCTGATCTTCACCAAACCGGGATGATCCATCGTACCGGAGCGTCGCGGTGGCCAGGTAGCGGCCGGCGTAATCGTAATTGACTTTTGAGAAATAGGAGAGCAGCCGGTAGCCCGTCTCATTGCCGGACACACTCACTGGTCCAGAACCGGCGTCGAGCTGCCAGAAGTCGTCCGTCTCTAACAAGAATTGTTGCCGAGAGGCCGACAGGAACTGCGTGGTACTGCGCGTGGCCTCCACCCCAGCCAGTATGTTGGCACTATGATTTTCGACTTGGGCCGAATAGTTGATCGTATTGTGCCACGTCCAACTGGTACTCCCCCTATTGTCATTCACGAGCCTGTTTGGCTCACGAGACAAGAAGCCAATGCTAAACCGCTCCAGCGTTGTCAACTGATCCTCATCGTCGTAATCGAGCCCAAAGTTAGACCGGAACTGCAAGTTATCTGTTATGCTCAGATCCATGTACAAATTACCGTAAATGGATCGCACCTGGTTGTTATCATCGCGCTGGAAAGTCGACGTGGCCAAGGGATTTAACCGGTCTGACAGGCCACCGCCGATAGGGCCAGCGAAACTTCCATCTTCGGCATACACCGGGATGATGGGGTGCAGCAAGATGGCCGTGTTCAAAGGGTTGCCCCCGAAGACGTAGTCAGAGAAGGGCGTTTGATTGCTCTGCGCTAACTGCATGTTCTCCCCGATGGTCATTTTCCCATCCAGGAAATCCATCGACGAGTTGAGCCGAAATGTGAACCGCTCAAAGTCGTTGTATTTGATCGCCCCGTCATGCGAGAGGTAACCGACAGCCGCCGCAATACTGTACGTCTCGCCCCCGCTGGTTAGGGATATATTGTTTTCGGTACGCAGACCCCGCCGCGTAATTACATCGAACCAGTCCGTGTCGGCAGCCCGGATGCCACCCTGTACGTTTTCATCTAGCCACTCAACCGTTTGTATGTCATTCAGCACCGGTCGGCCGTCTGCCATCTCCCAATCATAGTTCCAGTGGACCTGATCGTTGGGGTTCGCCCCGTCGTTGACCGAGGCGCGCCACGCCGCCCGGCCGCGCTGCTGAGTGCTCATTACATCGACAGTTGGAAATTGGCTCTCGAAGGAGGTTCGTGAGCTTATCTGTAGGCGCAATTCCCCGGGCGTCCCTTTCTTGGTGGTGACGATCACGACTCCGTTTGAAGCCCTCGACCCGTAGATGGAGGCCGCTGACGCGTCTTTCAGAATCTGGATGGACTCAATTTCATTCGGAGCCAACAGGTTGAAGCGCCGCCTCTCCACAGGTTGGTCATCGATGATGTAGAGCGGCTCGTTATTACCAAGCGTACTACGCCCGCGAATCAGCACCTCCTGCACTCCGCCTCCAGGCGTGCCATCCTGTCTGATGTTCAACCCCGGCGCCCGTCCTTGCAGCGCCTTCAACGGGTTGTGGGTAGACATCTCCATTACGTCCTCGGTGTCAACGGACGAAACTGAGCCGGTCACCTCCTCGCGCTGCTCGGTGCCGTACCCCGTGACAATCACCTCGCCGAGCGCCTCGACATCCGGCTGCAACTGGACGTTGACCGTGGAGCGACCATTGATGGGCACTGTTTGGCGCTGGTACCCCACAAAGGAGAAGACCAGGGTGTCATTGGGCGAGGGAGCGGCGAGCGTGTACGCGCCTTCACTGTCAGTGGAGGTCCCCGTCGTCGTGTTGGGAACAAAGACGTTTACCCCAGGCAGCGCCCCACCATCCATGGCGTCCGTAACCTGACCGGACACCGTGTGCTGCGCGGAGGCCTCGTTAAAGGCGAGTAGACCGAATAGGAGAACGAGCGCGGCGAGAGCTACTGTACGTCGGAAGTAAATCATAACACCGAGGGTCGCTGGCGGAAGATGAGAGATTCCATAGGGTGATTCGCAGCCCTGATCACGCAATATGGGCATGTAAACGCTTCCAGCTTTATGGGAACGATTTCAAACCGTTGATACCCTATCTTATCAATCAATTCAAATTTGGAGCATTTTGTTAACCGCTTATTCATATTAGGTCCATAAAAGCCCCCTTTTGATCGGCTCTATCGTGCAGATCGTCTCGAGCCTTTCGCTTTATGTGGGAACGTATTCATTTTTTCGACGGGTGGCGCACAGCGGTCCGTTCCAGTTGCCACACTCTTTCTCTCCCACCCTTGCGCAGAGTGAAAGCGAGTCCCCAATGCGGTTCACACGTGGGGGATGAGACTACATGAGATCTGGAAAAAACTCGGAGGCAAACGCCGGAACAATCACTTAGCTTCAAGCTCGGTGGCGCTCCAACGTGCCTGTCTATATTATTGATTAGTAGTATTTATCAATCTCTCCCGAACATAACCTTGTCATCCATCCCTGCTTTTTTCTATCCCTGTGCCTTCTCATACCGCATTGACGGATCTATACACGAACGTGAAATAACTATGAAGGCATGGAACCAATCAACTCAATCAAGATATTAGGCTTCACACAGGTTGTAATTACATGCATCTACAAATAGCCTCTGATTCATAGCCCCATGACCGAGTTGCTCTCTCAAACATGGCCCTGGTACGTGGCCGGCCCGCTCATCGGGCTTCTCGTCCCGCTTCTTCTGCTCATCGGTGGCAAGCAGTTTGGCATCTCGGCCAACCTGCGTCACATGTGCGCCGCGACCTTTCCCGGCCAGATCGAATTCTTGCAGTACAACTGGAAGAAAAGTGGCATTTGGAATCTGACGTTCGTTCTGGGCGTGATCATCGGCGGGTTCCTCGCCGCTAACGTCTTCCCTCACCCCGATGCTGTCATTGGCATCTCCGAAGGGGCGATGGCCGACCTGCGCGCGCTGGGCATCAACGACTTCACAGGCCTGTTGCCCGCAGAACTGTTCAACTGGAACAGCATCGCTTCGCTGCCTGGTTTTCTGATGATTGTTGCTGGTGGCTTTCTGGTCGGCTTCGGCGCACGCTACGCCGGCGGCTGCACGTCGGGCCACGCCATCAGCGGACTGGCCGACCTTCAGTTTCCGTCCCTCGTCGCCGTCATTGGCTTCTTCGTCGGCGGCTTGTTTGTGACCTACGTGTTGCTTCCGCTGATCCTCTAAGCCGTTCCCGTTCACCCTCTGCCGACGGACACCATTAATACCCATCCGATTATGAGCACAACCACGCAACAGACTTCACAGCCGTCCGCTGCCACGCGCCAGGCCAAGGCGCAGCCCGAGCAGCCAGGGGCTGGAATTTCCCTTGGAGGGCTCCTTATTTACCTGCTAATAGGCATCGTCTTCGGTGTCATCCTGGTCAAGAGCGAAGTCGTATCCTGGTTCAGGATTCAGGAAATGTTTCGCTTCGAGAGCTTCCACATGTACGGCATCATCGGAAGCGCCATCGCCGTAGCGGCCGCCTCGATACAGCTTATTAAGCGGCTCGACATCACGACTTTCGGCGGCGAGCCTATTTCGATCCCGCCGAAGGTGTGGGGAAAAGGCTATCGCTACTGGATTGGCGGGATGATCTTTGGCCTCGGCTGGGCGCTGCTCGGTGCCTGCCCCGGCCCCATGTTCGCGCTGATTGGGGCGGGCTACCCCATTATCCTGGCTGCCCTCTTCAGCGCCCTACTGGGCACTTGGGCGTATTCGTACCTACGTCCTAGCCTCCCGCACTAACTCCACACCGTTGCGACGGATCAAACAGTCCGTCCGTGCCAACGCTTCTTACACTGCACTACTCACCAACCACTACGAGGTACCGATCATGCTATTCCGTCAGATTTTCGACGAAAAACTTGCCCAATATGCTTACCTCATCGGCTGCCAAGCAACCGGTGAAGCGCTCGTGATCGATCCCGAGCGGGACATCGACCAGTACGTTGAGCTAGCCGAAGAAGAAGGCCTCCAGATCGTGGCCGTCACCGAAACGCACATCCACGCCGACTTCTTGTCGGGCGCCCGAGAGTTCGCCGAGCGGTTCGGCACGCAGTTGTACCTCTCCGACGAAGGCGACAAGGACTGGAAGTATGAGTGGGTGAAGCAGGCCAAGGAGAGCGGGGGCGAATACGACTACACGATGCTCCACGATGGCGACACGTTCATGGTTGGCAACATTGAGGTGCAGGCCGTTCACACGCCGGGCCACACCCCTGAGCACCTGTCCTTCCTGATTACTGACAAGGGCGGCGGTGCCACCGAGCCGATGGGCATTGTGACGGGCGACTTTGCGTTTGTCAACGACCTCGGCCGGCCGGACCTCCTCGAGTCAGCCGCCAAGATGGAGGGCGTAATGGAGCCGTCCGCACGGACCTTGTTCGACTCTGTACAGCGCTTCCTGGACATGCCCGATTACCTGCAGGTGTGGCCTGCTCACGGTGCGGGCTCCACATGCGGCAAAGCCCTCGGCGCTGTGCCGCAGACCACCATCGGCTATGAGAAGAAGTTCAACCCGATGATTGGTGCGGCTCAGGAAGGCAAAGATGCTTTTGTGGATGCTATCCTGGCGGGCCAGCCCGAGCCGCAAATGTACTTCGCGCGGATGAAGCGTGACAACAAGCTCGGCGCGCCTGTGCTCGGTAAACTCCCCCAGCCGCAGAAGCTAACGGTCTCCGAGCTGCACGACGCCGCAGAGAGCGACGAGACGTTGATCGTCGACACGCGGATTGATCGTTCCGCGTTCATGGAGAACCACATCCCGGGCAGCCTCTATGCGCCGATGAATAAGACCTTCAACACGGCCGTCGGCTCGCTGGTGATGGATGAAACGACGCCACTCGTTCTCATCATTGACGAGGACGACGTGGAGGAAGCGGTGCGCGACCTCGTCCGCATCGGCTACGACAACGTCGTCGGCTTCGTCACTCCCGAGACCCAGCAGCGGTTCTTTGCAAAGGGCGGCCCGTCCGAGTCGGTGGACGAGATCGACTTTGCGGAGATGGAGACGCTGCGCAGTGACGCCAATACGCAGGTAGTCGACGTGCGCTTCCGCTCGGAGTACGACGAGGCTCACGTGCCCGACGCCGTCAATGCATCGTACACGCGCCTCCCCGAATATGAGGCCGACCTGCCGACGGACAAGACGCTGCTCGTGCACTGCGGTAGTGGTGCGCGCGCTGCGGCCGCTACGGCCTTCCTGCGCCGCACAGGCCGCACGGTGAAGTACGTAAATGACGCCTTCGATAACTACGCAGAGCGTCAACAGCCGGTTACGGCGTAAGGGCGCCGGCGGCATGATGTAAGCCTGCACGACGCACTACGGAGGCGCTGCCCGTCTGGGGCAGCGCCTCCGGCATGTGGAGCCCCCTTCACGACCCACCGCGGCGCTTCTTCCATCGACGACTCGGCACCGTACAGCATGAATCGCCTTCGCTCCTTCATTCCCCTGCTCGATCAGCTGTCGACCTACGACCGCGACCAACTGCAGGGCGACCTATCAGCTGGCCTTACGGTGGGCGTGATGCTCATTCCGCAAGGCATGGCCTACGCGCTGATCGCCGGGCTTCCGCCTATCTATGGGCTGTACGCGGCGCTTGTACCGCTTATCGGGTATGGGCTCTTCGGCACGTCACGGCAGTTAGCCGTGGGGCCGGTGGCTATGGTGTCGCTACTGGTTGCGGCGAGCGTTGGGCCGCTCGCCGGGGGGGACACCGAACGATACATCGCGCTCGCGCTCATGATCTCGGTGATGGTGGGCCTGTTCCAGTTCATACTGGGCGTTGCGCGTTTCGGCTTCCTGGTCAACTTTCTCTCCCATCCGGTGCTCAGCGGCTTCACGTCCGCTGCCGCGCTCATCATCGGGCTGAGTCAGCTCAAGCACTTGCTTGGCATTGACATTCCACGCTCCAACTACATTCACCAGATTCTGGGTGATGCGTATCAGCAGCTGGGCGCCGTAGACCCGACGACGCTCGCGCTGGGCCTCGGAAGCATCACACTGCTCATCGCTTTGAGGCGCTGGAAGCAGGCCTTTCCGGGAGCCTTAGTGGCCGTGGCCCTCACCACAGTGATCGTCTGGGCGCTGAAGCTAGACCAAAGCGGCGTAGCCATCGTGGGTGACGTGCCGCGCGGCCTGCCGGAACTGTTTGTCCCCAGCGTCGAGATGGATACGCTGCAGTCACTCATCCCGGCGACGCTCACCATCTCGCTGGTCGGATTCATGGAGTCGATCGCCGTCGCAAAGGTGTACGCCTCACGCCACCGCTATGAGGTCGACGCGAACAAGGAACTCATTGGCCTCGGGCTGGCGAACTTCTTCGGTGCCTTCTTCCGGGCGTACCCAACCACAGGCGGCTTTTCGCGTACCGCCGTGAACGACCAAGCCGGCGCCAAAACTACGCTGGCGGGGCTGTTCAGCGCCGTTGTCATCGCGCTGACGCTACTGTTCCTCACGCCGCTCTTCTACTTTATGCCCAAGGCGGTCTTGGCAGCCATCGTGATGGTCGCCGTGTTCGGGCTGATTGACATCGACGAAGCGCGCTACCTGTGGAAGGTAGACCGTACCGATTTCGCGCTCATGATGCTGACGGCCGCTGCCACACTGGCGCTTGGCATCGAGGAAGGCATTTTGGTGGGTGTCATCGTCTCACTCATCATGATTATCCACGACATCTCGCAACCGCACACCGCCATCGAGGGGCGCTTGCCTGGCACGGAGACGTACCGTAACCTGCAGCGCAATCCGGAGGCGCTGACGCGGACCAGCGTGGTGGTGGTGCGCATGGATGCATCCCTCTCCTTTGCGAATGCGACCACGTTCCGCGACCTCATCATGGAACTCGACGTGAAAGACCCCAAACTCGAAGGGGTCGTGATCAACATGTACCCCATCAACCGGGTCGACTCGACGGGCACCCACGCCCTGATCGAGATCATTGAAGACTGCCACCTCAACGAGGTGGACGTGTACCTGGCCGGCGTGAAAGGACCCGTCATGGATGTACTCAAAGCCGCCGGCGTGATTGACGTGCTGGGCTCGGACCACCTCTTCCATGAGGTGCACGATGCCGTAAAGCACGCCTCGAACGGAAAGGCGGAAGACCGTAACGGCAGCCAGCACGAGGCGTACACGGGCCCACCTGAACCCATTGAGTCGGCGTAAGTCGCCTTTTACTCTCACCCCAACAACCAAACTCGCATGAGCTACGATACCAACGACTTTGAACAAGACGTTCTGACGGCCAGCCACCAGCAGCCCATCCTTGTTGACTTTTGGGCAGGGTGGTGTGGCCCGTGCCGCGTGCTCGGCCCCACCCTCGAGGATTTGGCGGACGAAAGCGGTGGGGCGTGGACGCTGGCCAAAGTCAACGTGGATAAACACCCATCATGGGCCCAGCAGTATGGCGTACGGGGCATCCCGGCCGTCAAGTTGTTTGTCAACGGCGAAGTCGTCGATGAATTTACAGGCGCCTTGCCGAAGCCCGCTGTGAAGCAGTGGATCGGTTCGGCCCTGGACTCCGTTGAGGGAGACTGATCACGAGCTGCTCCACGTACCTCCCTCTATGCCGCCTTACCCTCGCCTCTTCTGTGTGTTGCTAGTGTGTGCGGTTGCGCTGGTGGCCACTACGCCGGCCCCCGCACAGCACACGCCGCCTCCTTGTCCTGACACTACGTTCGTATCCCTCGTCCAAGGATCCGAGCTCACCCTGGGCGCACTGCTGCAAGTCGACGGCACGGCGAGCCGTGCAGACACGCCGAACTCGTTTGAGCTCCGGGTCGCACGCCTCCGGTTCCGAGGCGCCGCGCATCGGCTCCGTTTCTTCGTTCAGACCGACTTTGTCCGCCGTCCTGCCGTGCTGGATACACGATTGCGGCTTGCAGTCTCCGAGGCTGTTTCCGTCGCCGCGGGGTTGTACAAAACGCCATTCAGTGGCGAGTTACTGCTCTTTCGCGGCAACCTGTCCTTCTTAGAGCGATCGCGAGTTGTCAACGCCTTGGCGCCACGTCGCCAGACCGGTGTCTCGGTCCGAGCCCACCTCGTGCCTGGCCGGCTCCAGATGGAAGGCGGTGTATTTAACGGCAACGGCGCTCGGCTGCGCACGAACGATAACGACGCCTTCCTGTACGTCGGGCGCCTCACTGGCAAGCTCCCATTGGGAGGCCGTGGGCAGCTCGTTGTGGGAGCGAATGGAGCCTTCAGCCAGGACGAAGCGATTGCGCTAAGCCCAGCGCCTGCCCCATTCACCGGACAGCGAACCGTGGGCGGTGCAGACATGCGGCTTACCTGGAACGCATGGCTCTTCGCCGCCGAAGGCATCGTTGCCCGCCTCGCCCCAGCCGCTGGCACAGCCTATCAGCCGCGGGGACTTCATGTGACGGGCGGGTACCGTGTCAATGACCACCACCAAGTCGTGCTCCGCGCCGATGTATACAGCGACGACCGCGCAGCGACGACCGAACCCTCTTTGGTGCTTGTCGGCTACAATGTTGCATGGGGGCCAACCGCAAAGCTACAGGTCAACTACCGTGCGCCGATGGAAGACATCACAGGTGGTACCGTTGGTGCTCGATTACAGCTGGCACTCAACTAACAGCCCCAGCGACACAGCATCGCGGCTCTTAGGCTTGGGCCGGCGATACGTTCACTGTATTGGTAGGCGACAGGGTGAGCACAACCCCTCCGAGCCCCGACTGATGCAACTGGTTGGAGGCTTTTACCCGCAGCCAGATCCATGTACCAATGCCCGTCCTGAGGCGGACTAGCCAGGTCGCACGTTGGCGATGGCGCCCCACCATCTCGGCCAACTCCCACATCACCCGTACCCGGTGTTCATCGTGCACGAGTTGAAAGAAGCTGCTTTCGATGCGCTGACTGGGATAATACCCGAGCAAGCGGCGCGCCTCCTTGGTAAGATGCTTGATCTCGCCATTCGCACCCAGAATCATTTGTGCGTGATGCGGTATGTCCTTCCGCTGAACAGGGTGGCGGTCAGCGTGCGAGGCACTAATCAAATCGGAGCGGAGGGATTGACCCATTGGCGTAGAATCAGACCGGTTCGAGAGACAATGTCAGCCTGTGGCACTCCGCCGATGATAGAGTGACACGACGAACTCCGTGAGAGCGAATTCCGTGAGAGCGCCTTAGCAGCAAGAGTTGTAAGGAGTATATCGTTAGTAACGCAGTAGGGTGTGTTGCTACGTGGTCTTTCAGCGGGTGGGGTGTGGGCCTTAGACTCATCTCCACCCTGCTATTCCCTCACCCAGTGCGCCGTGGGCGGATGATGTTGCCCACATCACCTGGAGCCTGCAGAGGTTGGGCTGGTCAACTTAAGGCCTTCTTTTCGGAAGCGCTTCCGGTAGGGGAACATAAAAAAGCGTAGCGGGGCCGGCTCGATGCCCCACTGATCCATCATCCACCCCCTGCGGATCCATCGAGCCGACCTACCGTCTACGCAACTAAATACCTGGGAAGAACGGACTAAACCAGTCTTACAGCCCTCATCCTGGACTTTCCATTCGATCCGTTCTTATAATCTTACACGGGACATAGCCCTGCGTAAGGGTGTTTTTGCACTTGCAAGTAGGACGCTTCCTGAGGGTGGTGTGGGGCTTTCTACTACGCACCGTGCTACATGTCTGATGTGACGTCCGCTCGTAGATGTTAGCCCGATCCGCTCCCTACCCCTCAAAACCATGAGTTACAAAATCTTTGTCGTCGACGACCATCCAGTGATGCGTCGCGGATACTCCTACTTGATCGGTGCCGAAATGGACATGGAGATCTGTGGTGAGGCGGAGTCGGCGCGGGGGGCACTTGAGCAAATGGGGGAAGCCTCGCCCGATCTCGCTCTCGTCGACCTAACGCTCAAGGGCATGGGCGGGTTAGAACTCATCAAACGGCTCCAAGCGCAGTACCCCGACGTCCGCGTGCTCGTCGTATCGATGCATGACGAAACACTTTATGCGGACCGGACTCTCCGGGCTGGCGCCCGGGGCTACATCATGAAAGACGAGGTGGAGTCGGCCATCGTCAAGGCTATTCGCCGTGTTCTAGACGGGGGAGTGTACGTAAGCGATGCGCTGAGCACCAAAATTCTGCTACAGTACACGGGGGCTGTACCAGGCAAAGGGGACTCTCCGCTCGACCGTTTGAGTGACCGCGAGTTGGAGGTGTTTGAGTCGATGGGCCGCGGGTACGGGACACGCGAGATCGCCGAACGGCTCGCTCTCAGCCCGAAAACAATCGATTCGTACCGGTCTCGCATCAAGGACAAGCTCGCCATTGATAGAAACAGCGAACTGACGCGCCGGGCGGTGATCTGGGTCGAGAGCCAGGATCAAAAAGACGTGGGCTGATCCCCACGGGTTTACCGCGCGGTCAACGGTTCGATGTGCGCGTGCTCCGTCAGGCGCGAACGGGCCTCCGGGCCGTAATTGAACAGCAAGTCAACGGCGGACATGCCCGCCTCAAACCCCGGGAAGTTCTGGCGGTATGTGGGTGCATCAAACCGAAGCACGTGCTCGGCGGACGTTGCATCTGACTCGTCCTTTTCATCGTACACGACCCGGTTGGTGCTATCCACCCGATCAAGAATGCCGGCGACCGTGTCGGGAGCGCCGTCGAGGGCTGAAGCGCACACCAAGGAGGTGCTAATTCCCATCATGTCGCGCATTAGTTCGACGGTGGCACACGTCAAGCCCCCCAGCGTGTGCCATTTGCGGGTAAAAAGCGGTTCCAGTTCCGGCTCGAAGTACTCGAAGTAGGGCGTTGAGCGGTAGTTGTATTGAAACGCACGCCAGTGCTTGCCTGTCCAGGGATCGTCATCGTTAATGGCCGCTTCGACAAGAGAACGTCCTTGCTGGTGGGCTTGAAGCGGCACCGTGATCCACTGCCAGCCCTGAGGGTTGCGCAGCCGGCTACGACGCTGCATGGAGCGGCGCGTGTAGGGAAACGTGTCTGCCAGCACAAAGGCATCAACCTGCTGCAGGAGGGCCATATAACGCAAGCCAGGGAAATACGCGGGGGGATGAATTGCAATCATGGGTACGAGGCAAGATCGATGCGTTGAAGATATGAGCCAGGATGAACCATTAGAAAAACTGGATACATTTGATATGGAGACCGTTGCAGCATTCAGTAATTGAGCAAAGGTTCATTCATATTAGCTGTGGTGATGCATACTTTGGTGGTGTTTGATCGGAGTATCGGCACCCCAACCTTCTTGGACCCTCCAGTGTAACGCATTTTTATTCATGGCCGCCGACCGATACTCTCTTCCCACGGTCTCCCCCATACAGCCTGCCTTCAAGTACGCGCTCTGGATATTCATAGGCGCCATCTCCTTCAGCATCGCAGGGCTGTTTGTGACGCGGATGTTTCCGTCGACCATGGCGTACTTTGGGCCGTACTATGCCAACTTGGTGAAGGCGCCTACGTGGACGTACATGGCCGTCTTGCCGCTCCTGCCCATTTTCATGTATGCGCCCTCACTGGGGAAAGCCCGCATGGGCTTGTTTTTCGTGTGGGGCTGTGCCATTGGCGGGGCCAGCGAGCTGACGGGCACCATGGGCGCTCTTACGCTAGGCGGTGTCGCTCTTCCGTTCGGCGCGTATGAGTACACGCACTGGCTTGGCCCGAAGTTTGGCGGCCATGTGCCCTACTTCATTCCGCTGTCGTGGTTTGCCATGTCAATCGTGTCTCTGGACCTGGCCTACCGCGTGGTCTCCTCGCGATGGGCTATCTTGCTGACCTCTGCCGCGTTTATGACGCTGTGGGACGTGTCGCTCGACCCGGCCATGAACCACGTCTTTCCTTTCTGGACCTATGAAGTGGACGGTTTCTTCTATGGAATGCCTCTATCAAACTGGGTTGGCTGGTTTATAGTCTCGCTGCTGATTATGCTCAGCTACGAGCTGATGGGCGGCCTTAAGGCCTTAAGCCGCTGGGCCCCCCTCGTTTACGTGCTCAACTGCTTCTTCCCCCTGATGATTTCGTTGCTCCACGCTACCTATGGCGCCGTACTCGTAGGCGCTGTGGCTACAGCCATCCCGTTTGTGGTTATCTGGCTTCGCCAGCGCCAGCGGGAGAAACCCGCGTTGGCCACGCGCCCATAGTCATCTGTCGCTTTGTCTCGACCATCCGTAGCTGCACTACATGTCGACGCCGACACTGACGACCCGAGCCGACGAGGATCGATGGATTTGGAAATCGTTCCATTACCACTCGCGCACGTTTTCGCTGGCCGCGCGGCTGCTGCCCCGCGCGGTGCAGTTGCCCATCGCTACGCTCTACCTGTTCTGCCGCCACGTGGACACGATCGCCGACCAGCGAGTGCTGGACATTGGCGCTGAGCGGGCCCTGGACGAAGTCTATACCCTCAAGCAGCACCTCAACGCGACACTTGCTGGCCACCCCCCCAATGATGACCTTCTTTGGCGCCGCCTTGTAGAGGTGCATAAACAATATTCGCTCGATCGCGCCCCCTTGTACGAGTTGATCGATGGGGCGATCTGGGATCTGGAAGACCGGCCTGTCGAGTCGCTCGACGATCTCGTGGACTACTCAAACCTCGTGGGCGGCAGCGTCGGAGCCATGATGCTCCCCTTCCTGCTGCCAGATGCCACACGACGCGACGAGTTGGAGCCGCTCGCCCGCTCGCTAGGCATTGCAATGCAGATCACGAACATCCTGCGGGACGTCGGTGAGGACTTGGATCGGCTGAACCGGGTATACCTGCCTCTGAACTGGCTGGATAGCCACACGCTCAGCCCAGACGACCTCGCGGCCCCGCCACTCCCCGATGGGTACGCCTCGCTCCTGGAGGTCACAATGGAGACCGCCGAGGCTCAGTACATCGAGAGCTTCGACGGCATTGATGCACTTCCCTTTAAGATGCGGATCGGCATCCGCTCGGCGGCCCGGATGTACCGTGAGATCATGAACGAGGTGCGGGCCAACGATTACGACAACCTGAACCACCGCGCTTACGTGTCACTGGGGCGCAAGCTGCGGCTCGTCATCCATGACGATTATGCTCGCCGCAAGGCTCGCCTGCTTGCCCACCGCCGCTGAAGCCCTATGATGCAGCGCCTCGTCTCGGCTCTCATGCGCCACGAGCTGCGCCAGGCGTTTCGTCGCGTCTGTTGGGTGGGGCGCTGGCCTGACCTTCCGCCCAACACGCCGGTGGTCATTTACGCCAATCATCATCACTTCTACGACGGGCACTTACTGTGGTGGCTGATCACCCGCACGCTGGGGCGGCCAGGGATTACGTGGATGGCCGACTGGGATCGGTTTCCGTTCTTCGCCGCCGCCGGTGCGCAGCCGTTTCCGCCCGACGATGCCGCCCGGCGCCGTGCCACCCTCCGCCGAACGGCTCGCCACTTCCGGGACGTGCCATCGACCATGCTGGCGTATTTTCCTGAAGGCCGCCTGCACGCCCCGGAGGAGGGCATTGACGCGTTCGAGGCGCGTCACTTCGAGCAGTTGGACCGCATTTTTTCGGACGTTCAGTGGTGGCCTGTGGCCATTCACGTAACATGGTGGGGCGATGCGCAGCCCACGGCCCTTCTGACCGGCGGACGGCTGCACTCGCAGCCCACACGGCACGAGCACGAAACGTTGGAACGCCTTTGGCTTTCGCTTCGACAGAGTCATCCGACGGATACGGAAACGCTGTTCGAAGGACGTCGTAGCCCATCCGACCGATGGAGCTTTTCGTTTGCTAGCTCCTTATTCACCCGGTATCTCACCCCGCGCCCATGATCGCTCTGCTGGTAGCTGCCACCCTGTCGCTTATGGATCCAACATTTGCCGACTCCACGCAGGAGTATTACGCACAGCAGAATGCCGATGCCCTCGAAGATCTGCTCCACCGGGCCGACACGCGGTTCGAAGATCTGCTGTCCCGCTACCGCCTCTACCCGTTGACCGAAGATAAGGAACTGCTGGACGACTTGCCCGATGACCTCGAGGATGGGTCGGCCCGAGAGCTTGCGCTGCTTTCGGGCCTGTGGGGCTACCGGGCGTCCCGGGCGTCCATTTTTTCTGCGATTCGCTATGGGCAACGGTCGGAGCGACTGCTTGACCAAGCCCGCACTCGCGACCCGGACGACCCCTACGTGCTGCTCGTGGAGGGCCAATCCCTGATCTTTAAGCCAGCCATCGCCGGGCGCGACAAGGAGGCCGCCCTGCAGCGCTTCAACCGCCTGTGCGACGTCCTGCAGTCGGCCGCCCCCGACACCGGGGTATCGATGACAGAGGCACAGCTCTGGCGCTGGTACGCCCTGCACCAGTTAGACATGGATAACGCTCCCGCCGTGCGCGACGAACTACTGGCCTCCAATCCCCCCCCACTCTATCGCCAGTTCCTGCAGGATCCGCCATGAGTCCTGCAGCGATGTGCCTTTTCTTCTCTCCGCCTCTTCGGTTTTATGTTCGATGCTGTTGTTGATGGTCTTCCCTGGATACTGGGCCTCATCCATCTGGGGTTGTGGGGCGTGGTGATCGGGAACGTCTGGTACGTCCGGCGCCACCGCCAGCGTGCCGCGATCGACGACTTCCCCTCGCTAACGGTACTCATCCCCGCGCGCAACGAAGCGGACAATCTTCAGCGCCTACTGCCCTCGCTGCTGGAGCAGGACCATCCAGCATTCGAGGTCATCGTGTACGACGATGGCTCAGACGATGGGACATGGAACATCCTCCAGAACGTAGACGACCCGCGACTGACAGCGCTTCGGGGCGATGGCCCGCCGCCCGGCTGGGTCGGAAAAGTCCACGCCCTCTACCAGGCCAGCCGTCACGCCACGGGCGATCGGTATCTCTTCCTGGACGCCGACGCTGCCCTCAACAACGCCGGTGCGCTACGGCGCCTTGCGGAGCGCTTCGCTGCTCTGCCGCCAGATGCGGTGCTGACAGGGCTCACCCGCTTACGCGGCCAAGGCACCCTCCTCGTTAGCCTAGTGCCCAACGCGATCCTCGTGGGTCTACCGTGGCCGCTCGTCCAACGTGTTCGGACCAGTCAGCTAAGCGCCCTGAACGGGCAGTGCTGGATGATTGACGCGGAGGACTACCACCGGCATGAGCCCCACCAAGCGCTTCCTAATGAGGTGCTGGAAGACGTGATGATCGGCCGCTACCTCAAGCGGGAAGGGCTGTTGCCTGTACTGGTCGACGTCCAGCGCGAAGTGTCCATTCACATGTACGACAGCTTCCGCAGCGCGTGGCAGGGATTTCGGAAGAATGCCTACCTGATTCTAGGCGGCGCGCCCCTCCCCTTCGTCGCTCTCTTCCTGTACTTCATGGCGATCTTCGTGATCGCTCCCTGGCTTTCTCCTTGGCTGCTCGCGTCCGTCTACGGCCTCAAGGCCACGACCGACCGGCTCAGTGGCTTCCCATGGTGGATCACGCTGGTGGCTCCGCTCAGCTACCTGCTGGGCAACATCCTGCAGTTGGACTCCGCCATTAGCCACTGGACGCGGCGCGTTGAATGGAAAGGCCGCCGTGTAGGCGCCTGACAGCGGTGTGGACACCGGGGTGCCGGCCGTGTATATTAAACCCTGTAGCCCGTCTCTTTCGCACCGGTTTCCCGAACGAACAGCCTGCCATGCGTTTTGCCCTTGTTCTTTCGCTGCTGATCGCCATCCTGGCCGTTGTGTTCGCGCTGCAGAACCCTCAGATGATGGAGGTGAACCTGCTGTTCATAGAGACGCAGGGCTCCACGGCGCTTGTGCTCATCGTCACCCTCGGCATCGGCGTACTCGTGGGGCTGCTGAGCACGCTGCCCGGCCGGATCCGCGACCGACGCACGATTAAGTCGCTGGAGAAAAAGCTCAAGAGCGTGCAGGAGGCCTCCATGCCGTCGCCCCCCTCCTCGTCCTCGTCCGGAAGCAGTGCCTCCTCGTCTGCATCGTAGCCCCTCTCGCCCAGGCCGTTCGGTTCCCATGCAGAACCTGATCGCGCACGTGCTGCCCCGCCGGAAGCGCAGCAAAGTCGGCCTTCCACCGGGGGAGGTGGTGTACGCCGGCACCGAGCCCGATCATTTCGTTCAGTTTGCCATCACGGACTTTGACGCCGATACCCTCGATGAGTGGGGTGCCGTCGACGTTGCTGAGGTCTTCCCCTTGCGGGACACCTCCACCGTGAGCTGGATCCACGTGAATGGCGTGCACGACACAGACCTGATCCGCTCGCTGGGCGATCATTTTGGCATCCATCCGCTTGTATTGGAAGACATTGCCCACATTGAACAGCGGCCCAAAATCGAGGAATACGACGATTACTTGTTCCTCGTGCTCAAGATGGTGTACTACGACGACAAGCACAGCAATGCGCTTCGAATGGAACAGGTGGCTCTGGTGCTGGGCCCTAACTTCGTGCTGAGCTTTCAGGAAGACCCCGGGGACGTTTTCGATCCGGTCCGAGAGCGGATTCGCTCGGCACGCGGGCGCATCCGCAAGATGGGCCCCGACTACCTCGCGTATGCGCTGGTCGACGTAATCGTGGACCACTACTTCGTGGTGCTGGAGCGCTTTGGCGAGCGAGGCGAGATCATCGAAGACGAGATTCTTGACGACCCAACGCCAGACACGCAGCGCAAAATCAACGATATGCGTCGGCAGCTTATCGGCATGCGGCGTGCGGTGTGGCCGGTGCGCGAGTTGATGGGCCGCCTCGAGCGGCTGGAATCGCCGCTGGTTCATGCCGGCACGCACCCGTTCCTCCGCGACGCATACGACCACGCAGTGCAAGTCGTTGACATCGTCGAGTCTCTTCGGGACGTGGTGAGCGGGCTGACCGACTTGTATATGACGGCTATCAGCAACCAGATGAACGAGATCATGAAGGTGCTGACGATCATCGGCACCATTTTCATCCCGCTTACCTTCGTGGCCGGCATCTACGGGATGAACTTTGACCACATGCCGGAGCTATCGTGGCGGTACGGCTATATCGGTGTCTGGGCGGTCATGATCGGGATGGCCCTCCTCCTGCTCGTCTTCTTCCGCCGTCGAGAGTGGATCTGATTCGCATGCCTCCTCGCTTTCCTGCCCCTCTTCACCCCGGCGATCGCATCGTCGTGCTGGCCCCGGCGAGCGCTCCACGTGAGGCCTATGCCTTCCAGCGTGGTCTCAACGCACTCCGGGCCACGGGGTACACCATCGAGGTCGATTACGATGCCGAAGCGCGCCACGGCTATCTCGCCGCTCCCGACGACCAGCGGCTGCATGCATTCAATCGAGCCCTCCGCCGCGATGACATCCGCGCCATCCTGTGCGTGCGGGGCGGATACGGCGCCCTCCGCCTGCTTGCTCGGCTGGACTACGACGCAGCCCGTAAGCATCCTAAGCTGCTCGTAGGCTACAGCGACGTGACGGCGCTCCAGTGGGCGCTCCACGCCCAGGCGGGGTGGACGAGTCTCTCGGGTCCCGTCCTCACTGAGTGGCACAAGCTGGACGCAGATGCTACTGCGCTCTTTGAGTCGCTGGCGAGCGGCCGGCGTCCCGAATCACTGCAACAGCCCAGCGCCCAACCGCTACGATCGCTGACCCATGGCACTGCGGAGGGCCTCCTGATTGGCGGGAATCTCTCCGTGTGTTCACGGCTGGTTGGCACGCCGTACGCGCCCGATTTAGCTGGTGCCATCCTCTTCCTCGAAGATGTGGGAGAGGCACCGTACCGCGTGGACCGGATGCTGGCACACCTGTCGCTTGCCGGCTGGCTGGATGACCTCGCTGGCGTCGTCCTCGGCCAGTTTACCACCGGGTCCGTAGATGGGCCGAGCCTCACGGTGGATGAGGTCTTTCAGGATTACTTCGCTGACCGCCCCTACCCGGTGGCTACCGGCCTGTGCTATGGGCACTTCATGCCACGCGCCACGATCCCCATCGGCGTGCGTGCCCGGCTCGACGTGACAACCGAGGCAGCTACCCTTATCCCGCTGGAACCGGTGACGCGGTAAATCCGCCGCAGCCGTCAAGATATCGGCAATTTTTACCATCGGCCTAGCCTTTTTCCGGCCGGGCGCCCATACTGCTCATGCTGTGCGGTCCCCCTTTCCATTCACCGTAGCCCCTGAGTTCGCTTCATGCCTGCTGCCGACGCGTCGTCCGCCTCATGCCCGCCTCCACTCCGGCTGGCGGTTTTTGCGAGCGGCGGCGGGTCGAACTTCCAAGCGATACTCGACGCGATCGACGAGAGGACGCTGGCCGCCAAGTCAGTGGTCTGCGTGAGCGACCAGTCCGGTGCCGGCGCCCTTGACCGTGCCCGCCGACACGACGTGCCCACGGCTGTACTGGACCCGTCAGCCACCGACCACGAGGCTGCGCTGCTCGACGTGCTCGACGCGCACGGGGCCGACTTCATTGCGCTTGCTGGCTACCTCCGCAAGATTCCGTCGGGCGTGGTGAATCGCTTCCGGCAGCGGATGACAAACATCCACCCCGCGCTGCTGCCAGCCTTTGGGGGAAGAGGGATGTATGGCATGAACGTGCACCGCGCCGTGGTCGAGTATGGCGCGCGGTGGTCCGGCGCCACGGTGCACCTCGTCGATGAAACGTACGACACGGGGCCGATTGTGCTGCAGGAGCCGGTCCCCGTCTACCCCGATGATACGCCCGAGACCCTGGCCGAGCGCGTACTGACCGTGGAGCACCGCCTGTATCCTGAGGCGCTGCGGCTCTTTGCCGAAGGTCGCGTGCGCTGCGAAGGGCGCTCCGTCTTTATCGATTCGGCTCCAGCCTCCGCGACCTCTTGACGCTGTCTTGCTCACCGACTACCTGTTCGCTCGTCCATGATCCCCTCCAAAGACCTGCCGCCCCCCGACGATTATTACCCAATCCGACGGGCGCTCCTTTCCGTGTTCGACAAACGCGGCATCGTGCCCTTCGCCCAGCGGCTGCACGAGCACGGCGTCACGCTCCTATCGACCGGCGGCACGGCCCGCACGCTGCGTGACGCGGGGCTCCCCGTGCAAGACGTGTCGGACGTGACGGGCCACCCCGAGGTGCTGGACGGCCGCGTCAAGTCGATGCATCCGGCGATCCATGCCGGCATCCTGGCCCGCCGGACGGACGCGGACGACCTGCAGGAACTAGACGCGCACGACATCGCACCCATCGACCTCGTCGTCACCAACCTATACCCCTTTGAAGACGCTATCGCCGACGCGCCAGGCGACGTAAGCCATGCGGTCGAGAACATCGACATCGGGGGGCCGACGATGGTGCGCGCCGCGGCCAAAAACCACGTGTTTGTTGGCGTCGTGACGGATCCGGCCGATTACGAGGCTGTCGCTAACGAGCTTGATGCCGAAGACGGCCAGCTCTCGATGGCGACGCGCCAGCAGCTCGCCACGAAGGCGTTCGCCCACACCGCCGTGTACGACCGAGCCATCGCTTCCTACTTTACACAACACGTTGCCCCCCAGGGTGCGGCACCCGATGGGGACGCCGACGAGCTACCGCAGACGCTTCATGAAAAGCTTCCCCGCGTACAGACGCTCCGCTACGGCGAGAATCCGCACCAGCGTGCGGCGCTTTACGGCACGCCGGACCGCTTCTTCGAGAAGCTGCACGGTAAAGACCTTTCGTTCAACAACCTGATTGACCTGAGCGCGGGGCTGCTGCTCATCGACGAGTTTCACGACCACGCCCCGACAGTCGCTATCCTTAAGCACACGAACCCATGCGGCGTGGCTACCGCCGGCACGCTCGATGCAGCCTACCAGCGAGCGTTCGCCACGGATCGGCAGTCGCCGTATGGGGGCATCGTGGCTGTCAACCGGCCACTCGACCTAGCAACGGCGGAAGCCGTCGACGAAATCTTCACCGAGATCATCATCGCGCCGGGCTTCGAGCAGGGCGTGCTAGACCTGCTCACGGAGAAGAAGCGCCGGCGCCTTATCCGCAGCAAGGCACCAGCTCGCACCGACCAGCGATACGACATGCGCTCAGTCCTCGGCGGACTGCTCGTACAAGACCGCGACCCCGCCTTTCCACCGGCCGGCGAGATGCAAACCGGCTGGAAAATCGCTACGGAGCGCGCACCAACCGACCGTGAACAGGCCGACCTGGACTTCGCGTGGCGGGTAGCGAAGCACGTAAAGAGCAACGCCATCGTGTACGTGCGCGACCGAGCGACGCTCGGCATCGGCGCCGGGCAGATGAGCCGCATTGACGCGTCCGAGTTGGCTGTGATGAAAGGCACCAAGTCGGAACTTGATTTCAAAGGCTCCGTGGTAGCTTCGGATGCCTTCTTTCCCTTCGCCGATGGCCTCGTGGCCGCGGCCGAACAAGGCGCTCGGGCTGCCATCCAGCCCGGCGGGTCGATCCGCGACGATGAGGTCACAGCCGCGGCCAACGAGCACGACATGGCGATGGTGTTCACCGGCCACCGCCACTTCCGACACTAGTGGACCATCTTGAACGGGCGTACGGCGCCAACGCGGAGACGAAAAAGCCCGCCCCGAACAAAAACTCTCGCACTGTCTTTGCTACAGTGTAAGATTACAGATCTACCCACGCCCCCCGCCGTCCGCCCCAAGCTCCCGATTACGAGCCCTGGGACGTCAGGAAGCGATCATTTCAATATCTCCGAATTCACCTTTTGGCACGGTAGCAGATAGATGGGTCTCTTTAACTTTTCCAATGACGTCGCAATTGATTTAGGGACGGCGAACACGCTCATCTACATCCGTGGGCGGGGCATCGTGCTGAACGAGCCGAGCATCGTGGCGGTCGACACCAATACCAATCAGGTCCGCGAGATCGGATACGAGGCGCTTCAGATGCACGAGCGCACCCACAAGGACATCAAGACGATCCGGCCGCTCAAGGATGGCGTGATTGCCGATTTTGAAGTGGCCGAACAGATGATCCGTGGTTTTATCCGGAAGGTGCAGCAGAGCTGGCTCTCGACGATCCGCCGGATGGTCGTCTGCGTGCCGAGCGGCATCACCGAGGTCGAGAAGCGCGCCGTGCGCGACTCCGCCGAGCACGCGGGTGCCAAGCGCGTCCATCTCATCGAAGAGCCCATGGCAGCGGCCGTTGGCATTGGGCTCAACATCGACGAAGCGGTCGGCAACATGATTGTCGACATTGGCGGCGGGACGACGGAGATCGCGGTCATCGCGCTGTCGGGCATCGTGATCGACGAGTCGATCCGGGTCGGCGGCGACGAACTCGACACCGCCATCGTGCAGTATTTCAAGCGCAATCACAACTTATTGATCGGCCAGCGGACCGCCGAGCGTATCAAGTGCGAGATCGGCAGCGCCGTGGATCTCGACCCTGAACTGGAGCTGTCGGTGAAAGGGCGCGACCTCGTGAGCGGCATTCCCAAGCTGCGCACCATTTCCTCCGAAGACGTGCGCGAGGCGCTCCGCGACAGCCTCGACCAGATTACCGCGGCCGTGCTCCGCTGCCTCGAGCAAACGCCCCCCGAACTGGGCGCCGACGTGCTCGAGCGCGGCATCATGCTGACCGGTGGTGGCGCCATGCTGCGCGGCCTCGACGACATGATCCGCAACCGCGTGGAGCTGCCGGTGTACGTGGCCGAAGATCCGTTGACGGCCGTCGTGCGCGGTACCGGCAAGGTGCTCGAAGGGCTCGAAGAGTTCGAACGCGTGCTGACCTAAGCACCGGGCGCGCCCACCACCGCGCGCTGCATCGTATTTCCTAGCATGACTCTCCCCCAGCGATGACGACGCGGCTTTGGGAGCAGGTGCGCGACTGGGTGCTACTCGCCGTGCTCCTCAGCATTTCGCTGTACGTGATGTTCACGCAGAACGACCCGCTCGTGCGGGCGTTGCGAGCGAATGCCCTGAGCATGACCGCGGACGTGGAGCGCACGTTTGCGTGGATGGGCCGCTACGTCCACGCCCTCGAAGAAAACGACGCACTTCGGCAGCACAACATCGAACTGTCAAGCGAAGTCGCCCGCTCGCGTGAAGCACGCATCCAGAACACCCACCTGCGGCGCATGTTAGGCCTGCGCGATTCGCTTGGGTACTCGTTGCGGGCAGCCCGCGTCATCGCGAAAGACATCACGCGGCAGAACAACCTGCTCACCCTTGACGTGGGCTCGGCTGACAGCGTGGCGATTGACATGCCCGTCGTCAACGAACAGGGTATCATCGGTAAGGTGGTGCTTGTCAGCGAGCACTACGCGCGGGTCATGCCCTATTTGAATACTGACTTCCGCGTGCCGGCCAAGGTCGTTCCCATCGAAGCCGAGGGCATTGTCCGCTGGGAAGGTCGCGCATCCGATCGCCTCCTGATGGAGCACGTCATCAAGACGGAGCCGGTAGAGCGCGGCCAACTCGTCGTGACGAGCGGACACAGCGGGATCTTCCCTCCCGGCCGCGCCATCGGCCGCGTCGACTCGCTGCTCCGCCAGCCTGGCCGCAATGAGTTACAAATGTACCTGACACCCGCCGCTCCCATCAATGAAGTGGATCACGCGTTTGTAATCCTCCGCCGTCCCACTGACGAGCAGATCGTACTTGAGTCGGAAGGCATCCGCTGATGCTACCCGCTCGTACCCTCTGTGATAACCCCCCGCTTGCCATGGCTCGTACTGCGCTGCTTTATGCTGCTCTCATTACCCTCCTGGCCGTTCTGGCCCCTTACCGTCTCGTAACGGCCCAACCGGCGCCCCCGCTCCCCTCACTGGCGGATGTCATCGACACGACCCTGGCGCAAGCCGACTTCCAGGGGGCCATTTGGGGCGTAGTGATTCGGAACTTGGAATCGGGCTATACGCTGTACGAGCGCAACCCGCACACGCTGTTCACGCCGGCCTCGAACACCAAGCTCTTTACCACGGCGGCGGCGTTGGAGCAGCTCGGCCCCAACTATCGCTACCGCACCGACGTATTTGCGAAAGGCGCCATCCGCGACAGCGTGCTCGACGGCAACCTCATCGTGCGCGGGAGCGGCGACCCGACCATCGGCGGGCACGAACAGGAGGACGACCCGACGGTGGTCTTTCGCGCCTGGGCGGATGCGCTACGCGCCGCCGGCATCGCCCGGATCACGGGCAACCTCATCGGCGACGACCGTCTTTTCGCTGATGAGCGGCTCGGCTACGGCTGGAGCTGGGACGACACGCCGTACTACTATGCGCCCGAATTGGGGGCGCTTGCGTTCAATGAGAACACCGTCGACATCACCATCGAGCCCCGGTCTATCGGGATGCCGGGCCACGTACGCTGGCAGCCCCTCAACACCGATTACGTGACTGTGGTGAACGAGACAGAAACCATTGCGGCACGCCAGGAAGAAGACGAGGAGTATGAACGACCTCTGGGCCAGAACACGCTCTACCTGCGCACCAAACTGCCCCAGGGCCTCACCGAAGAGGAATCGCTGACGGTCTCCAACCCCACTCGCTTCTTCATCCATGTGCTGCGTCAGGTACTGGAGCAGGAAGGCATCACGGTCGACGGTGCCCCAGTCGACATCGACGACCTCGACCGGCTGCCGGATTATGCCGCTCCGGACGTTCAGGCAGTAGCGAGCTACACGTCGGCCCCACTATCAACCATTGTGCAGGAGCTCAACCGAGAGAGCAATAATTTGTATGCGGAGCAGGTACTGCGCACTCTCGGCGTGGTCCATCCCGCGGATAGCGTGGATGACGACGTGGAGATGGGGTCGGCCGAGATGGGTGTGGAGGCCGCGATGCGAACGTACGTAAATGCCCAGATCGACACGAGCCGCATCCAGTTCGTCGATGGGTCGGGGCTGTCGCGGCACAACCTTGTGACACCCACGGCTGTTATCCAGCTCCTCTCGCACATGTGGGGCCACCCGAGCGATGCGGTGCACAACGCGTTCTTCGCATCCCTTCCGGTAGGCGGGCAAAATGGAACGCTGGAGTACCGGTTCCGAGGTCGTGCACGGGCCCAAGGTCGCGTCCAGGCGAAGACGGGTACCTTGTCCAACGCCAGCTCGCTCAGTGGCATTGTACCTGCTGCAGACGGCACACCGATCGCCTTTTCCATCCTGTGTAATCATCATGTCACTGAGTCAGACTCGGTTCGTGCAGCGCAGGATGCCATCGTCAATGCACTGGCCGGCGACTCCTCGTTTGACACCTCTCCCTAGAACCGGCGACGGAGAACCTGCAGGGAGCGGCTGATTATAAGGGCTGCGGCGCATTTTCTACGAACCACTGCGCGCCGGCGTTGTCCTTTTTCGAATCACCGCTTTACGCCTTGTTGATGACTTCTTCGAATAGCGACTCTCTTCACGCAACGACCGTGCTCGGGGTGCGGCGACACGGCAAAATTGCCCTCGGCTCCGACGGTCAGGCCACCATGGGCGACACGGTCATGAAGCACAAGGCCGAGAAAGTCCGCTCCCTCTACGACGGCAAGATCATCGCGGGCTTCGCCGGCTCCACAGCCGACGCGTTCACGCTCTTTGAGCGCTTCGAGGAAAAGCTGCAGGAGTACGGCGGCAACTTGACCCGCTCGGCCGTTGAGCTGGCCAAGGAGTGGCGCACGGATCGCTACCTGCGCAAGCTGGAAGCCCTGCTTGCCGTCGCCTCCTCCCGCCGCCTCCTCCTGATCAGCGGCAGTGGGGACGTCATTGAACCCGATGACAATGTCGTCGCCATCGGATCGGGCGGCCCCTTTGCTCTGGCCGCTACGCGGGCGCTTCTTAAGCACAACACCGAATTGGACGCCCGCTCCGTGGTTGAGGAAGGCCTGTCCATTGCCGCAGATATCTGCATCTACACGAACCACAACCGGACCATCCTGGAGATCGACAGTGAAGACTGACGCGCCACCTCGCCTTGAGCCGGCGCCGTTCTGCCCACTGGGATGAGCCTACTGGACACATTTTCTTCATCGTGTAGTAAGACGCATAAAACAGCACACGGGCAAAATTGATACACGCTTGCCTGTACAGGCGCGTCCCTTGTCCGGCTACCCGGTAATATGAACGGATCGATTGTGACTATTGATGAATCAATCAGTGAGCGCTACCCCCTCCTTCCGCCAGCAAGCGGGTGTTTTTGTTGATTACGACAACCTGCTCGACGTCATCCGAGCCGAGCACAGCGGCGACAAGTACCCAGACGAGTACGCCGCCGAAATCCTTGTAGAAGCTGAGCGGTACATTGAAAACCACAACAACCTGCCCCTTTCCATCGCACGGGCCTATGCTGATTTTGGGGCGCTGGATGACGACGCCCCATACGTCCAGCGCAGCCTCAAACGCGACGGGTTTGAGCCCCGCTACGTGCCGTCCGACCTCCAGCGCAACGCGGGCGAGCTGCAACTGTCGCTCGATGTCGTGGAGGCCATCAGCCAGTTTCCTTCGTTGGACACTGTTGTCATCATCTCTGGCGACCGGCCGTATTTGCCGCTCATCCGGCGCGTAGCCGAGTACGGACGCCACGTTCTGGCCATCGTCCTGTTTCCTCCTCAGGCCGACGAGGCGTTCTTTGCCAAGGACGATGTATTTCTCGACGCCCGCAACCTGTTGAGTGAGACCTCGCAACAGGCCTTTCCAAGCCACGACCGTCCCGCGTACGAAGCGCCTCAACGGTTAGAACCGCATGAATACGAGGCGCTCACTGATCCCATCGTCCGGCAAACCGTTTGGATCACAGAATCACATTTTGGTCAGTACGACGAGGTGTACCTGACGCCGCTGCTCCGCAAGCTGTCCGAAGTGCTTGGGCCGGATCACGACCCGAAGTCGCTTATTAGTCGACTGGAAGACGCTGGCGCGGTGCGGCTCGAAAAGCGCAACGGCTATCCCTACGATTACACGGTGCTCATCATGCACGATGACCACCCGGACGTACAGGCGATCCGTGATGAGATGGACAGCCAGTCGAGTTACGGCGACGGCTACTACGACGACAGTTACGCCGCTGACGACGACTACGCCGCTGACGACGACTCGTCGGAGGACCACGACGCTTCGCCGTC
>CAYFQN010000003.1:0-51101 GCA_964345285.1 uncultured Rhodothermales bacterium | reverse complement strand
GTAACATTGATTCCCACGTCTGATCCACTCCAGATGTTATCATCCAGCACGATGGAGATGTTGGCCGTGGCGCGTGGCTCAACATGCAGCACGTCGCTAATGCCGTTGCTATCCGCGACTTCGGCATCCTGCTCGTCGTCTTGGTCGGGATACTTGACGCGGACGTGGTATACTCCCATGAGCATCGACAGGAAGGTTTCTCGAATAGTGCTTAGGTCGCGAAACGTCAGGTCCGTGTTATCTAATTGCCCATCATCAATGTGCTGACGAAAGATAATATCGATTAACGACTTGATCCGGTTATGCGTGGGGTCGTCGAGGCTGCGGCAGGCTGCCTCAACAGAATCCGCAAGCATGAGGATCCCCGTTTCCTTCGTATCGGGACGGGGGCCTGGGTACCGAAATTCCGACTCCAATACGTTGGACTCATCGTCAGTTTGCTCCAGGGCCCGGCGGTAGAAATACTCAATGCGCGTCGTACCGTGGTGCGTGGGGATAAACTGCAGCACACGAGGGGGAAGATTATACTCCTTCGCCATCTCCAGCCCTTCCTTCACATGGCTAGCAATGATGAGAGCACTCATGCGAGGCTTTAGTTTGTCGTGTGGATTCACGCCCGCCTGCTGGTTCTCGACGTAGTATTCCGGCTTCAGCATCTTCCCAATGTCGTGGTACAGCGCCCCCACCCGAGCCAACAGGGAGTTGGCACCGATTCGGTCGGCCGCGGCTTCAGCGAGATTCGCCACCTGCAGGGAATGGTTAAACGTGCCGGGGGCTCGTAGGCTCAGCTCCTTCAGCAAGGGGCGGTTCGTGTCCGAAAGCTCCAGGAGCGTCAGGTCCGTTGTAACGTCAAAACTCCGCTCTACAATCCATAGCAGGATTTGGGAGGCAATAATAAACGAGGCACCTACCCCTGCAAAGAGGACGTCCCAGCCATAACGCTCCAGAGGCGTTCCCATATAGAGCCAGCTAGCCGTTAGGACGACGACAAAACCAGCAAAAACAATGAGCGCACTGATGAAGAACTGACCTCGATCTTTGATGTCCCGTACGCTGAACACCCCGAGCATTCCGGCGAAAAACGTCGCGAGCGTGTACTCGAGGTCGAACCCAAGCATAGAGCCCCCCAGCATGGCTAGGGTTAGCGTCCCCATAAGGCCCAAGCGGCTGTGGAAAACGATGGTGAAGAGCACCGAGACTACCGCTACAGGTACGATGTAGAGCGGCACCTTGGGCAGGCGCACGACCACGCCAAACAGCCCCACTGCGAATGCGAAAAGCAAGGAGATGATGAGGATAGCGCGCATGTTCGCGAAAAGCCGCTGTTCCAGAAAATACAAGAACAGGAAGAACAGCAGGTAGATGGCAATCGAGAGCAACAACTCGCCCGTGAACTGCTTCCACGGAATAGGAGCATCAAGGCGGTCATTGCGTTCTCGCTCCAGGGACGTCAGTTTGCGCTTAATTTCAGCATCCACCTGCTCGCCTTGGGAGACGATGATTTCTCCTTCCTCAACACCGCCCTGTATGGCCATGATTTGCTGCGCGGCACGCTCGCGCTCGCGCAAGGTCAGGGCACGCATGTATTTCAGCGACGGCTGAAAGATAGCCCGAAAAAATGCATAGGCCAAATCAGACGGAGCCTGCTGGCTGGCAAACTGCTCGCTGAGCTGATCCTGCGCGTACTCGTAGGCCTCATTAAGCCCGTAGAGATTATTCTTAGAGATCTTTTGCTGCGTGTTATCTTCCTCGTTTCGAATGATGACATTGTCTGTGCGTATCGAGTCGCGGGCGCGGTTCATCACGCCGATGTCGTGCAACTGCACCCCGATGGAATACGCCGCATCGAGCATTCGCTCGTCCATCCGGGGGCCGGTAGGGGTTTCTCGGGAGGTGGTAGACAGACCCGGGATGCGCTCAATATAGCTATTGACCAGCATATCCCATTGCGCCGGCGAGGCCTTGAGGCGGGCGTTGCGGCGAAGCTCTACAAACCGTTGAGAGTCAGCCTGTGCGGCGTCCGGTTGGTCGCGCAGTTCGTGGTACCGGAAGGACGCATACGCCTCAAATACTGTATTAAGCTGTTGCTGGAGCGTATCGCGATTGCGGGCCATCAATTGAGTCGCATTGGGCACGGGGCGAAAGTACGGAGGGGTCTCCTGCCGTGCTTGTTGCCGTTGCACCCGTACGGTCTCAGGATCCTTGTACACAGGGAAGTTAAACGGCGCCACCAGCGTCGGCTGACGCCATGTATCGCCGTCCTGCACGGTGTACTCGTATACCTCACCGTGTGGGAACGCAGTTAAGGCGATGAGAACGAGCGCGACGAATAAGCCCCCGCGGATGAGCCAGTATCGCGTTGGCGACTCTTTATCGTCATCACGACCCGTCTCGAGTTGTGTGCCAACGGGGCGCGCCTTGCGGGCATCGGCGCCCCAGCCGATCATTTCCAAGAAACCCATAGTGTGGACCCCGTGCCCCGGGAAATGGAAAAGACAAACTCATGCACGGCTTGAGTGGCTGCATAATGCAGACCATCATAGTTGACCGTGCAAGGGTACGAATGCCAGAGGCGGAGCAAGGATCCTCTGGCTGACCCTACACGCTGTTAATGGAGCTGGAGTAGCTCACGCAAAGCCGATTCATCCAAGACGGGAATGCCGCGCTTTTGGGCCTCATCATACTTTGAACCCGCATTATTGCCGGCGACTACAAAATCGGTGTTCCCGCTTACACTACTCGTCACGCGGCCTCCGCCCTTTTTGATGAGTTGAGTGGCTTCGCTACGCGTCAGTGAAGGAAGAGAACCGGTAAGGACGAACGTTTTGTCTGCAGCGGGACGGTCCGCTTTCTCAGCAGGGGCTTCGTGGGGTTTTCGTTCTGTGTTGACCCCCACCGCTTGTAAGTCTCGGATAAGCTCCTGGTTGTGCGGCAAGCTAAACCAGTCAATCACGCTTTCTGCAATAACGGACCCAACACCGTCTATGGCCTCCAAGTCCCCTACGTCTGCATCCGATAACGCATCCAACGATGCATGTTTACGCACTATCAGTTCAGCCACGGTCTGTCCCACGTGCCGAATGCCCAATGCATACAACACCCGGCTCAGCGACCGATCCTTGGAGGCTTCAATGGCGTCGACCAGGTTTTGTGCGCTCTTTGCGGCGAAGCGCTCTAGTTCAATCAAGTCCTCGACCTTCAGCCGATACAGGTCGGCGAGCGATTCCACAAGGCCCTGCTCGACGAGTTGAATGGCCACCTTCTCCCCTAGGCCTTCGATGTCCATAGCATTGCGGCTTACAAAGTGCTCGACGAGCCGAATGAACTGAGCGGGGCAGTCCGTCGTGAGGCAGTAGTAGTCGGCCTCTCCCTCTAGGCGGACGATCTCACTACCGCAGGCCGGGCAGCGGTCTGGAAACGACCACGGCTCTTCGTCACCGGTGCGCGCCTCAATCACTGGGCGAACGACTTGCGGAATCACGTCGCCTGCCCGCTTGACCACGACACGATCTCCGACGCGAATGTCGCGCTCTTGGATATAATCCTCGTTGTGAAGAGTGGCTTGTGACACCGTCACGCCGCCGATGTGCACGGGCTCCAGCACCGCCTCTGGCTTGATAACACCCGTACGGCCGACGTTGACGGCAATAGCGGAAAGTCGCGTGGTCGCCTCCCGGGCTGGGAATTTATATGCAATGGCCCAGCGCGGCTCTTTTGAGGTGACGCCCAACTCGTCTTGATACGCGAACCGGTCGATTTTGACCACAACTCCATCGATCTCGTAGTCGAGGGTGTCACGGCGTTCGGTCCATGCTTCGCAAAAGGAGATGACCTCTTCGATGTCACTGAACCGTTCAGCGTGGGGATTTACGGGCAAACCAAACCGGGCCAACCAGTCGAGCATGTCGTGCTGTACCTCGGGCGGAGCATCTCCGGTAACCGGTCCAATGCCATAGGCAAAGAAGCTGAGAGGGCGCTCCGAGGTCACAGCCGGGTCGAGTTGGCGAAGACTGCCGGCGGCGGCATTGCGCGGGTTAGCAAAGGGGGTGTCGCCGGCGCTGCTCAATCGCTCGTTTAAGTCTTCGAACTCACTTTTGCGCATAAAGACCTCGCCCCGCACCTCCACACGGTCCGGCGGGACCCGCCCGTTGCCCTTATTGACAGGGATATGCAGTGGGATGCGATGGATCGTACGGATGTTATGGGTGATGTCCTCGCCCACGCGGCCGTTGCCGCGCGTAGCCCCGCGAACGAGCCGTCCGTCGTCGTAAGTGAGCGCTACCGCCAAGCCATCAATCTTAAGCTCGGCAGTCAACTCGGGGTGGAGCGTATCGCCAAATGCATCGGCAAGGCCCCGCTGGCACCGTTCGTACCAGGCCCGCAGTTCGGCCGCGTCGAACGCGTTTCCGAGCGACAGCAGCTGCTCGGGGTGCTCCACTTTATCGAAGGCATCGATCGGCTCACCGCCTACACGCTGCGTTGGCGAATCTGGCGTGACGAGGGGGGGATGCGCGCGCTCTAGCCGTTCCAGCTGGTCATACAGCCGGTCGTACTCCGCGTCGGTGATGACCGGTGCGTCTTCGACATAATACCGATGATCGTGCTGGCGAATGACCGCACGAAGCTGCTCAACAAGCGCTTGGGCCTCATCGCGGTTGAGGGCAGCAAGGTTACGTTCTTCAAGCGTGTTACGAAGCGTGGTTGACGCGTCTACGAGATCCATGAAAGCAAAACAAACCGGGGAGTGCGCGAGAAAGAAGTGCAGTAGCTAGCCCCCAACCACAGGGAATGTATCAGCCGGCACGACAAGTTGCAGCGGCTCGGATGTGGTGCTATCAAGAAAGGTTTGCACCGAGTCTCGATTCAAGACGAGCGGTGGTGGAACGGCTTGCAGATTAGGGAACTCATGCCCATTTACTAGCAGGCGAATGTCTCCCAGATCTTCGCTGATAGTGATCTCTTGCCGGGCAGGAAAAACGCCCGCTTGCCCTCGGTTGAAATAGTACGGGCGTCGCAGGTCGTCGTCCCGCTGAATGCGAATAGGGTTCAGCCGCTGCTGGGCAATGATCGTGAAGTACATTGTGTCGCCAATATTGACACGGGGAGCCGTAAGCCGGGCCAGGGAATCGAAGGCAATGGGCATCAGCTGATTGGGATCGGCCGAATCCGCGGCAGGCTCCAGCGGGCCGGAGGTGTCAGCCGCATTTCCCCCCTGAAATACGTCCACCAACACCCAGGCGATAATGATAACCAGGACGGCCCCGATCCCGATAAGAATCCCGCGACGGTTTTCGTCCTGAATGAGTTCTTCCTCGGATGGTTCACGACCCGAGGGATCTTCCGTGTCGCTCGGTGCATCGTCCGCCTCTTCGACGGGGAGGCGGGCACGGCTATCCTCTTCTTTGCCCTTCGGCTGAGAGGGCGAGACAGCCGCATCACTCGGGCCGTCGTCGCTGTCAGTGGTCGGTGCAGAGGCTTCCGCGGGCTCGTCGCCCAGGTACTGCACGGCCAGTTCATTAGTGTACTCTCCATCCAGCGCTCGACCCAGATGCTCCAGAGCATCCTCTGGGTCCACTCCGGCCGCGTTGGCGTAGGAGCGGATAAACGACCGAAGGTATACCTGATTAAAAGTAGGATGCTCAAACAGCCCGTCCTGTTCAAACGACTCGATGATGTGCACCGAGATCATCGTTTGGTCGTGGATGTCTTCCATCGATACGTCATGCTCCTCGCGAATGCGACGCACGTCACGAGCGAAGCGCTCTCCTGAGGCAGTGACTGCAGGATCCGGCATGATGTCAACTAAATTCGATCGATGGGATACAACCGTTGCGCTAGCGCACCAAGTTGGCTTTAAGACGCCTTTGTAGGGGGTAAGCGCAGGCTCCGAGGTAGTATAAACTACAACGCCCTCGGTAGCAAAGCTACCAAAGGCGTTGGCGCGCACGGAGGCGCGCGTCGTTGCACGTAGTCGGGACACCCGGATTTGAACCGAGGACCTCCGCTCCCCCAGAGCGGCGCGCTACCTGGCTGCGCCATGTCCCGTTTCTCTCACCGATTCGGCGAGTCATGCAGTCCTTTGCACTGGCCGGTACCGGCTCAACGTGATGGACTGCCCCATCAAATATATGGCACGCCCCCAGAGTTCCAAGTGCTCTTCCAAAACTTCATGCAGTAAGCTCCGGGCGGCCCCTCGGATGAACTGTGACCTCTCTGTTCGACCTAATCTACGGGGTTAAGAAACTGCGGGATGGTGCTGATTATCAACAAAGCAGTGTAATCATTATTGCATAGGCTGCTATGCGCTATCCTCTGACCAAGCGACGTGAGCGGGAACTGATGCGAAAGACCGACCGGCTCATGCGCCGAATCCTCCAACTGGACCACCTTCTCTGCCGCGACTCGCTGCTAGACAACGAACGAGCAAGCGCGTTGAAGGAGCAAATCAGGAAACGGCAATGCGAACTGGAAGCCCTTCATCATGAACGTAACCTGGTTAGAGGACAATAGACCGAACGGTAGAGCCTATCCGACAGCCCCTAGTTAGCCTCGGCGCTATAGTTAGCCTCGGCGCTATATATCGAACGCTGGTCAACTCACAGTTGGTCAAGCAGTTGGGTCAGCAGGGAGCGCAAGTCCTTCAATTCCGCGCGCAGTTGCTGATCGGACACGTCGCCACGGCGCTCGCGCTCGAACACCTGCTTGGCCCCCGCAATGGTGTACTTCTCATCCTTGAGTAATTGTTGTATACGGCGAGCGATGGCAATATCGTCACTGGTGTAAACACGTCGCCCGGCCCGGTTCTTCCGAGGATGGAGCACGTTAAACTCAGACTCCCAGTAGCGGAGCACGTGCGGCTCCAAATCAAGCTGTTCGCTGACCTCTCCGATCGAATAATAGAGCTTTTGGATTTCTGGGTTGTCCATATTCATTACGCCTTATCGTCAGGAGGCCGGAAACGAGTTAAGTGCAATTTATAACACGATCCGTTCGGATTCATGTGAGCATGTGCCTTACGTTGGACCATGTCATTCTGCCCGCGCAAACCGCACCACATGGACTCTTCGTCGCCTTATCGGCATGATGCCGCCCTTCTTCTCGTAGTGCTCATCTGGGGAGTCAATTTTCCCGTTTTGAAAGCGGCGCTCGGTGCCATGCACCCGCACGTAATCAACGTCTTCCGGTTCATCATCTCGGCCGGAACCCTGGGTGCACTGTATGCGGCGCAGCGCGACACATGGGACGCCGGCTTCTTCGTCCCCCTGCGCACTCATGCCCGCCAGATCGTGACCCTGGGACTGCTCGGCTATGTGGCGTACCAGATCAGCTTTATCATTGGCATCGACCACACGACGGCGGGGAGTGCGGCCCTCATCATGGCATCCGCCCCACTGTGGACAGCCATTCTTAGTCGGGTCGCAGGCTACGAACGGCTCGGATACGTGGCGTGGCTGGGCCTCCTGATTTCACTCGTAGGCACCGGGCTCGTCATCGCGGCTGGGGCCGATGCCACGCTTAGTGGCTCGCTCTTCGGCAATTTACTGATGCTGTTGGCCGCCATGCTCTGGGGGGCTTACACGGCGTTCAACAAAACGGTGGTTCATGAGGTCTCCCCCACGGGCGCTACGTTTTTCGGCATTTTAGTGGCGCTTCCGTTTCTGGCCGCTATGGGGCTTCCGTACATTGACACGGTCGTTTGGTCAGCGGTAGACGGGTGGGTTTGGGGCGCCATCGTGTTCTCTGGCGGGCTGTCAACGGGCATCGCCTTTGCCATCTGGAACACCGCCGTCAAGGCCGTCGGGGCCTCCAACACGGCGGTGTACAGCAACTTGGTCCCTCTCGTGGCGCTGCTCGGGGGGGTGGTGGTGCTGGATGAGACGGTCACGTGGCCCCAAATGATGGGCGGCGGCCTCATCATCGGCGGCTTGTTCGTCATGCGATGGGAGCAGCGGCGGAAGCGGCAAGCCATGGAACAGGTCGCTCGGCACGGGGCCGCAACGCTTCCACGCGATGACTAAGGATGGGTGGGGGCCGGTTCTTCCGCAGAGGGGCCTACTCGCTGGAGGGCCGGGAGGTCAGCTGCCAATTCAAAGATGGCCGACGCCCAGGTCAGTCCGGCTCCGAAGGCGACGAGTGCCAACGTATCGCCCGGCTGGACGCAACCGTCGTCGAACGCCTCGGCGAGAGCGAGCGGTACACTGGCCGCCGAGGTGTTGCCATAGCGGTCGACGTTGATCGCTACCTTTTCGAGTGGGATGCCTACCTGCTCGGCAGCATATTCGATAATCCGCCGGTTGGCCTGATGCGGAACGAATAAGTCGATGTCGTCCACGCTCCGGCCGGCCGCCGCGAGACTCTCCTCCAGCGCCTGGCCCATAATCCGGGTCGCGAATTTGAACACCTCGCGCCCATTCATTTTGATGTTGATGAGGTCCTCGTCGATGGCTTTGTGCGTGGGCGGCTGCGCGACCCCGCCTGCCGGAACGATGATGTGTTCAGCTCCGGATCCGTCCGAGCCCAGCACGTGGCCGGTGATTCCGCACGGCTCGTCGGTGGCCTGCATTACCACTGCCCCGGACCCGTCTCCAAAGAGGACGGCCGTGCTCCGGTTGTCATAGCTAATCCACCGACTGATGAGCTCTGTACCGATGACCAGAACAGTGTCATACGCACCCGTCTGAATGAACTGCTGCGCAGTCACCAACGCGTAGACGAAGCCGGTGCAGCCGACGGTGATCTGCATTGCCCCGACTCCGTCTGCCCCAATGAGATGCTGAACTTGACTGGACACCGGCGGGGGAAGGGAATCGGGCGACGACGTTGCAACCAGGATTAGATCCACTTCCTGCGGATCCACACCCGCCCGATCAAGCGCTGCACGACTCGAGGCCGCCGACATGGTGGCGGTGCTTTCGTCATCCCCCACAAACCGCCGTTCACGGATTCCGGAACGCGAGCGAATCCACTCATCGCTCGTATCCATGTGCTCGGCAAGATCGTCGTTGGTCACCACGCGAGGCGGCGCGTATTTGCCCCATCCAGTGATGCTGGCGTATCGGGTTGACATAGGCATGGGTGGTTGTGAAGCATCTCCCGGTATGGAAGCCGTGCCACCATGCAGAGTTTCGCGCAGAGCGGGCCGAACACGGCCAGCGCCCTCTCACGCGCCGAGTAGATCGAACGAGGACCCTGTTACGGGATCTTTTTCCACTTCGATGCGAACCGGGAAGACCTGCTTGAGCTGCGGCAGGTGCGTAATCACGATGATCTTTGCAAAGTCATCGCGAATGGCCTGAATCGACTCGACGAGCCGGTCAATGCCATCAGCATCCTGCGTGCCAAAGCCTTCGTCGATGACGAGCGTGCGGATGCGGACTCCGCTTCGCTCTGCCAGGAGTTGGGCCAGAGCGATACGAAGCGCAAAGTTGACCCGAAAGCTTTCGCCTCCAGAGAACGTCTCGTAGGGGCGCGGCACGCCCTGCTCGTCAGTGATGATAATCTCCAGGGTTTCCTTTGTCCCGCCCGTCTTCTTGTCACGGAGCGTCTCGAGCCGGACGTGCATCTTGCCGTCGGTGAGCCGGTCCAGGATGTCGTTCGCGCGCTCCTCGATTTCGGGCAGCGTCTCTTCGATGATGAGCGACGGAATGCCATGCTTGCCAAACGCCTTGCGCAGGTGCTTGTACAGGGCCCGGTCTTCCGCTGCCTGTTCGCGGCGCGCCTTCGCGTCGCTCAGCTTTTCTCGATCAGAGGCGGCCTGGTCGAGCTTAGCCGTGAGTTCACCGAGGCGCTGTTGCAGATCGTTGAGCTCTGCCTCCGCGGTAGACACCTCATTGGCCTTTGCAGCTTGACGGGCCTCCACGTCGTCCGTGTCATTGATTGCGCTTGTGAGTTGCTCAAGTTTTTGGTTAAGCGAGGCCTGCTCATCTGCTGCCTCGGAGCGCCGTTGACGAACGCGCTCGAGCTGATTCTTCCAGTCCGATCGGTTTTGCTGCGCGTTCACGAGGTCGTTCATTTCAGCCCCTGCGTCGCTGAGCGTACGTAGCTCAGACCGCACCGCATCGAACCGCTCCGGGTTGAACCCAATCTGCGCTAATTGCTGCTGCAGTTGGGTGACTTGCTGTTCCCACACAGCGAACGCCGCGCCCGAGTCAAGCTGGCTACGTAGCTCCTCAGCTTGCCGTTCGTTTTGAGCACTGCTTTTTTTAATCTGCTCTTTGCGCCCCGCGTACTCCTCCAGTTCGCGCAGGCGGTCTTCGTAGCGGTCGAGCTGCGCAGCTACGCTCTGTACCGCTTCGTACCGCGCTTCGTTGATGTGGAAACCGGCCCGACGCTGGCGAAGGGCTTGTCGTCGCTTCCGCTCGGCGGTCGCGTACCGCCCTGTGTCCAGTTGCTGCTTCACATCCACCGCTTCACGCTTAATCTCTTTGATCGCCTTTTTTTCAGCCTGCCGCGCGCGGTATTGTTCGCGCGTGGTGGCGAGCCGTTCAGCGACATGAGCCAGCTCGTCAAGTTCTGCGTTGACCGACGCGTACTCTTCTCGAAGTCCATCTCGCTGATCGGTCTTCTGGGTAATCGACTGCTTAAGCGACGCGATGTCGCGCGTCAGCGTCTCGATGGTCTCTTGGTATGACGTCTCGACTTCGTTGCGATGCGATGCAGTCAGCTCGGAGCCGCACGTCGGGCAGGTACCGTCCTCCGCAGCCTGAAAACGGTCGAAGGCGGCCTGCTGCTTATCCAGCTCTGATCGGCGAGCCTCCAGCTGTCCGGTTTGCTCGCTGATCGTCTCCGACAGCTGCTTGCCCCGGTCACGGATGTTGTCCAAGCGTTCCTGCAGCTCGGCGCGCTTTTCAACCCCTGCTTTCAGCTGCTCGATGGTGTCGGCAAGGCCGCTCGATGGCTCCAGCGCCTCTTCCCGCTGGGCAACCTGATCGCGCAGTTCCGTCCACTTCCCGCGCAGCGACTCGCGCGCGCCTACTATCTGCTGATCGACCGCTGCCAGTGCCTCGTCGATATGCTGGAGGTGCTTCCGGCGCTCACTGAGCTGCTCAAGACGCTCACGGGCGGCCTGAGCTTCGGCGTGCTTTTCCTTTATCACTGAGCGCTGCGATAGTTTTTGAACGCACGTGTCGAGGTTACTCTTTAAGGCCTTGCGCTCTACATCGAGCTTGTTAAGCTTCTTCTCTAGCTCGTTCTTCTTGTCCTTGATAGCTGATCGCTTCTTCTCAATCTGCTTCTCCACCCCCCGGTGTAAATCACGCTTTTCGTCAAGGGCGTCACGCTCTTCTTGGAGCGCTTGGTAGCGCTCGTAGCGCTCCTGAATGGCCTCTCGCTGGTCGAGGAGTGCCTCGGCCTCCTTAATTCGTTTGCGGAGCGCCTCAGCGTCCTCACGGTACTGGGCCTGCTGCTGCTGAAGTTTATCGATGGCCTCGCGCACCGACTCGGCTTCTCGGGCCTTGGCCTCCAGGTCGGCGCGCCGCTCCGTAAGCGCCTTCTCCTCGGCCCGGAGCGTGTCCAGCGTCTCCTGCTTCGCTTCTACTTGAGACTGTACCGCGGCCCGCTCTTCTTTCCACTGCGCCGCCGGCTCGACGGCTTTTTGTAGGCGCTCGATCTCGGAAGCGGCGTCTTGTTGGCGATGCTTGGCCGCCCGCCACTTATCACGCGCCCTGCTTGCGAGCGCCTCGTAGCGACTCAGATTGAGAATGCTAGCGAGGATCTCTTTGCGTTGGCTGGGCCGTTTTTTCGTGAACTCGTCCGAGCGCCCTTGCAACAAAAACGCTGAGTTGATGAACGTGTCATAGTCTAAACCAAGCGTTGACTCGATGGTGGCCTGCGTTTCCCGCTGCGTCGATCCGGTCAGGGGCTGGTACGCATCGCCATCCGGTACGTAGATCTGGAATTCTAACTCAGAGGTCGTGGTCTTTCCGGTTGACGAACGCGAAAAACTACGGGTTACGCGGTAGCGCTCCCCCTCAAGCTCGAAGACAAACGTCACTTCCATGTGGCGCGTCCCGATGCGAATAAGTTCGTCATCCGGTTTACGCTTCCCACTTGACTTGCGCGCCTCGCCCCACACGGCCCATGTCATCGCATCCAAGAGTGCCGATTTCCCCTGTCCGTTCTTTCCCGACAGGCACGCTACGTTAAACCGGCTGAAGTCTAACGGCGGCGCTTCTGTACCGTAGCTGAGAAAATTTTGAAGCTCAAGCTGGACGGGGACCATGATGGGGACGATTGATGAGGCGGCGATATGTGCGGATCATGAAACCGAACGGCACGGCGTTGAGATCCCGATGTCGCTTTCGGCGTACGGTCGTCTCCTGCTACCGCAAGCAACGCCAGTGCCTCGTGCACGGGATATGATTGGAAGCGGTTTCTTTTTGATTTTCTGTGAAGGCGCGTCTACTCTACCGTACGCACGCTTCTACTTTTTTCACCCGCTTGTATGCCCATGGCTTCATCCGCAAACTCCCGCCGCGATTTCCTCAAAAAAATGGCGGCCTCAACTGCAATGGCAGGCCTGATCCCCGCGGCCACCACACGGGCCGCCGACGTACACACGCTGTCGGTCCCAGAGCGTTCGGCCGCCTTCGCCCCGAACGATCAGTTGCAAATTGCCACTATCGGGATGGGCATCATCGGATTTGCTGATACACAAACGGCCCTGGACGTACCGGGCGTGTCGTTCGTTGCCGCAGCCGATTGCTACGATGCCCGCCTTACGCGCACCCAAGAAGTATTTGGCTCCAACGTGTTTACATCCCGCGATTACCGAGCAGTGATTGATCGCGACGACGTCGATGCGGTCATCGTAGCCACCCCCGACCATTGGCACTCGCAGATCACTCAGGACGCACTCGATGCCGGCAAGCACGTGTACTGTGAAAAGCCGATGGTGCACGACATCGAGGAGGGTACGCAGATGATGCAGGCGGAGCAGCAGACCGGCCAGGTCGTGCAGGTCGGCAGCCAATACCCGAGTTCCGTGGTCGTGCAAAAGGCCCGCGAGCTGTTCGAGTCCGGCGCCATCGGAGAACTCAACATGGTTGAGGCGCGCTACAACCGAAACTCCTCGCTCGGCGCGTGGCAGTACTCCATTCCCCCTAACGTCACGCCGGACGACCTGGATTGGCAGGGCTTTCTGGGCGACGCCCCCGACCGACCGTTCGACCCTGTCCGCTTTTTCCGCTGGCGCAACTATTGGGATTACGGCACAGGGGTGGCAGGTGACCTATTCGTGCATCTGCTAACCATTATCCATTATGTGACGTCGTCGAAGGGTCCAACGGCGATCGCCTCGTCAGGCGGACTCCGCTTTTGGAAGGATGGCCGCGACGTACCCGACGTCCAAATCAGCCAGCTGGAATATCCCGAAACCAATGCCCATCCTCCTTTCACACTCGCCCTCCAAGTCAACCTCGCCGACGGCAGCGGTGGCAGCCGGGCGTTACGCTTCATCGGCAGCGACGGCGCGCTCACCATCGACGGCAACCGCGTGATTCTTTCCCAGAGCACCCGCCACGCTCCAGAGCTCAACCAACTGGTGGAGGGCTATAACTCCGTTCGCACATTCTCTGAAGGCGTTCAGCAAGAGTTCGTCGAAGCCTACGAGGCAGAGCAGATGGAGATGCTAGACAACCCTGAAGGCATACTCTCCGAGCAGGAATACCGCGCCCCGAGTGGATACAGCGACCGCTTGGACCACTTTGCTAACTTCTTCGATGCGATCCGCAACGATGAGCCAGCCATCGAGGATACAGCGTTCGGCTTCCGAGCCGCCGCCCCTACCCTGCTTTGCAACCGCAGTTATCAGGAAGGGCGCCGCTTTGGTTGGGACCCAGATGCCATGCAAGTTGCCTAATGCGACACGTGAACTAGCCCAATGCAGCCCGATGTCTCGCACGACGTTGACGACCACTAGCACAGGATTAGATGATCGCCTCTACCCCATGCGCCTGTGGACGAAGGCGAAGCAACTGGGGACGTGGGATCCCGCCGCTATTGACTTCGGGCAGGACCTGGCCGACTGGCAGGCGCTAGCCGCCGACGAGCGAGACTTACTGCTCCGACTTACGGCGCAATTTCAGGGAGGCGAGGAGTCGGTGACCTACGACCTGCTTCCCCTCCTCCAGACCATGGCCGAGCAGGGGCGGATTGAGGATGAGATGTTCTTGACCGCCTACCTGTGGGAGGAAGCCAAACACGTCGAGGGCTTTCACCGCTTCCTCCGCGAAGTGGTAGGCACGATGGACGACCTCGACCACTATCTCACGCCGGCCTACCGTCAGCTCTTTTGTGAAGCCCTGCCAGCCGCCATGGATCGGCTGCGAACAGATGGATCACCCGAAGCGCTCGCCGCGGCAGGGGTGACCTACCAAATGATTGTGGAGGGCGTACTGGCCGAGACCGGGTACGCAGCGTATTACGCCGTGCTAGAAACGCACGCCATCCTCCCCGGCATGCAGAACCTCGTGCGGTTCATCCAGCGGGACGAGGCGCGCCATGTGGCGTACGGCGTGTACCTGCTATCCCGCTTAGTTGCCGAGCACGGAGACGCGGCGTGGGATACGATCGAAGCGCGGATGAACGCGCTCCTCCCCGTCGTCCTCCAGCACATCGAAGAGACGCTGAACCCGTACGGCGAGCACGTGCCGTTCGGCGTATCCGCCGATGACTTCTTGACGGTCGGGATGCAACAGTTCGAGAAGCGCTTTAGCCGGATTCAGGCGGCCCGGTCTCAATCGCTCGACGAGGTGCTGTATGGGCATCACGCCTCCTCGAAAGGTAACGCCAAGGGGCGGCCCGTTTCTGCGAAGGCGATGCTGCCTCCCGACCTGGAACAGTGACCCAGTTTACTGGTCGCCCTCGATCGCCCGGCGGGTGGCCTCATCACGGGCTGTTGAAAGCTGCGACTGGATGCGACCGCCAAACTCTTCGGAGAGCGACTTGAGCGAGGGCACGTGCTCTTCAGCAAACGCCCACGTTCGAGGCAGCACTTGTGCGACTGGCTCGTACAGCATCGAGCGATTTCGCGTCTGCTCGGCGGGGAGGTTGACGTGCGAGAAAAGGAGAAAGGCTACGCTGAGCAGGAGTGAAGCCTTGAACCCTCCTACCAGCCCGCCCAGCAATCGGTTGACCGGTGACAGGCTGAGCGCGTCAATCACATGCTCTACCACCTGGCCCAGCAGGAAAAAGACGACTTGCACGACCGCGAAGACGGTAATGAAGCCCAGGACGGGAACGAGCGAGTCGGCCACGCCCAAGCTGTGCACAATGGCTTCACCGGCAGGTCGCATCGTTTGCACGGCCAGCGCGAACGCGAGAATCACACCCAGCAGGCCGGTTACCTGACGCACAGCCCCCACCATGAAGCCGCGCCCCAACCCACCGGCGATGATGACAAGAATAAGAATATCGATGGTGGTCATCCGTCGACGGTTGTAGTTAGTTGCGAAGCAGCTCTTCCACGATCTTGCGGACGGCGTTGCCGTCGGCCCGGCCACGGAGGGCACCCATCGCACGCCCCATTACGGCCCCCATATCGGCCATAGACTCCGCGCCCACGTCCTCAATGATGGCTTCGATTTTGTCGCGCAGCTCGTCTTCCGAAAGTTGGCTGGGCAAGTAGTCTTCGATAACGGCCAGTTCCTCGCGCTCTTTCTCTGCGAGGTCCTCCCGACCTGCCGACTCAAACTGCTCGATCGACTCGCGCCGCTGCTTCGCTTCTTTTTGCAAGACAGCTAGCTCCTGCTCTTCGGTCAGTGTGCCTTCGCCGCCCTCCCGCTCGCCAATTTCTTTCTTCATAAGAGCCGAACGAACCGAACGGAGCGTGCGGCGCCGCACATCGTCACGGGCGCGCATTGCGTCTTTGAGGTCGGCGGCAATGCGGTCGTTGAGCGGAGTATCACTCATGGGAGCGGAAACACCTATCAGCGTGAAGAAAAAAGGGAAGGTCAGGACGCCGAGCGGCCTGAGGATACGGGCGGGTAGGTCAAGTCGTCAAGGGTCTCCGGCGCATGGTCGCGTAGCCACGCGGCATTTAGGGCGTGCACTTCTTGCACATCGGCCGCTGCCAAGGCATCGGCCGCCAACGCCGTAGCGTCCCCCAGTCGGATGGAGCGGATCACTTGTTTCACCGGAGGCAGATACGTGGGCGAGGCACTAATCGAATCCAGCCCCAGCCCCAGCAAAATAGGGATGGCGTGCGGCACGCTTCCTATCTCACCACACAGGCTGACCGGGATGTCCTGCGCACGGGCCCCCTCGACCGTACGGCGGATGAGCGTAAGCACGGCTGGGTGAAACGCATCATAGCGGTCCGCCACCATGTCGTTACTGCGGTCGACCGCAAGCACGTACTGCGTTAAATCATTTGTGCCAATAGAGAAAAAATCCACTTCAGACGCAAATCCGTCCGGACGAAGAGCTACCGAGGGGACTTCAACCATCGCACCAACTGGTACACGGGATGGCACGTCGTGCCCTTCTTGTCGCAAGGAGGACCTCACGTGCTGCAGGATGTCCTTGAAACAGGCGATTTCATCAAGATGGGTCACCATAGGCAGAAGAATCTGCAGCGGGCCGTGCGCGCCGGCCCGCAACAGCGCTCGCAGCTGCGGGCGGAGTAGCTCAGGGCGGTCGAGCAACACCCGGATCCCGCGCCACCCCAGGAACGGATTGTGCTCCCGGTGCGCGAGCGGTAGCATCTTGTCGCCCCCCAAGTCCAAGAGGCGGATGGTTGACACGCCCGGTTGTACCTTCTCGATCACTTCGCGGTAGGCTGCGTACTGCTCATCCTCAGACAGGGTGATAGTGCGACGCATCAGAAACAGCATCTCCGTGCGTAGCAATCCAACGCCTTCTGCTCCGTAGGCTTTCACCAGATCGAGTTCTTCTTCAAACTCGATATTGGCCAGTAGTCGGACTGCATGGCCGTCCAGCGTCTCGGGCACAAGGCCCACTAACTCGTTCCGTTTCTGCACCAATTCCTCGTGGCGTGTCTGGCGCTCGTGGTAAAACTGGAGCGTTTCGGGGGTTGGGTGCACAATCACGCGCCCCTGCAGTCCATCAACGACAACGGTCGCTTGGTGGGGCACGTCGTCGGCGATGCCAGGAATACCGCCGACCATGGGCAGGCCGAGCGCCCGGGCAATGAGTGCCACGTGCGACGTAGACCCGCCATGAGCACTGACGCATCCACGAATCCCACGATTGTTAAAGCGAATGACATCCGCCGCAGCCAGATTGTCTGCGATGACGATTGCCTCATCACCGACCTCCGTGCTCAGCTTGCTACGCCGCAGTTGCTGGATGACGCGGTTCTGCACGTCGGCCAGGTCGTTCGCGCGCTCGCGCAGGTACTCGTTCTCGCTAGCCTCCAGGCGGCGGCGGTGCTGATCCATGACGTTCTTGAGGGCTTGCCCCGCACTCTCTCCATCGTCGTTGATGCGCCGCCGTACTGGCTTCAACAGCTCCTCGTCCTGGAGCATCATGCGGTGGGCCTCAAAAATCGCCGCGCTGTCCTCGCCAAGTTTCTCCTGAGCGATGGCGATGACGCGGCGCAGCGAGCGGTCGGTGCGCTCGAGGGCATCTTCGAACAGATCCAGTTCAGCATCCCGATCGGCCGGCGCAACGTGCGCCTCGTCGATAGTGGCTGCAGCGCTGGTGATCCGGTGGGCTTGGCCGATAGCAATACCCGGAGCCAAGCTGATTCCATCCAGTACCTGCTCATCAGCCTCTTGCGAGGTTGAGTGCGAGGACACCTCCGAATCCGATGACGCAGCCATAGTAGCGATAGACGTGTAGACAGTGGCGCGGAAATTAAATCGCTTCGCCGAAGCCATCTTCAAACAACGCGACGACGGCTTTAGCCGCCTCTTCCTCGTCATCGCCCTCGAAGATGAGCGTCAGCGTCGCGCCCTGCTCGGCGGCCAGCGTCATCACGCCGATGACGCTCTTTCCGTTAATCTCGTAATCGTCTTTCTGGATGTAAACGTCGGCGTCGAATTGTGAGGTCGTGCGCACGATCATGGACGCAGGGCGCGTGTGGATACCGGCCTGATTTTTAACAGTAACCTCCCGTTCGATCATGTCGTGACGCGGGCGACGCAAGATAGAGGACGAGTTACCGAAGCGGTGAGGTCAGTGCATGCGGGCGCGCATCCGGTCAATTAGCCAGTGTAACGTCTCGATCGATTGCCCGTCCTGCGCTAGGGCATTCAGTTGCTGCTTGGCACCGGCTGTATACTCATTCACGGCCGCCTCAGCCTCGTTGAAGATGCCCAGGGCAGCCATGCGTGAGCGGGCTTCAGGGATGTCCGCCGCAGGAAGTCCGCCATCGTCCACAATGCGAGCGAACCAATTGTATTCGTCGCCGCTTGACTGCTCTAGGGCACGGAGCAGCAGGAAGGTTTTTTTTCCTTCCATGAGGTCGCCTCCAACCTGCTTGCCCCACCGCGCATCGTCGGCCGTGAGGTCGAGGAGATCGTCTTGAATCTGGAACGCTCGCCCCACGCGGCGCCCGATTTTCCGAAGAGCGGTTCGCTGAGACGGCCCCACCCCACCGATGAGGCCCCCCAGTTCAAATACCGCTTCCAGCAATGCACCGGTCTTGCAGTCGATCATGCGCATGTAGTCATCGACCGACACGTTATCAGTGCGCTCGAACGCCTTATCGAGCGCCTGCCCCTTACACAGCCGCTCAACCATAGAGTGATAGGCATCCAGCATTTTCACGAGGTGGGGCGTTTCGAGCTGCGTCAGCAGGTCGTAGGAAAGGGCCATGAGCATGTCGCCCGTGAGAATGGCCGTCTCCTGGTCCCACTCCAAGTGGACGGTGGCACGCCCCCGCCGCTCATCCGCATGGTCCATGATGTCATCGTGGACGAGCGTAAAGTTGTGGAACACCTCGACAGCTAGCGCGGCGGGCAGGGCCCGTTGGGTGTCGACGCCGAACGCATCAGCAGTGAGCAGCAGGAGAACGGGACGGAGGCGCTTACCTCCGCCATCTAACACGTACCGCACGGGGTCGTACAGCACGTCGGGCCGCGCGTCGGCAACGAGTTCGGGGAGCGCCTTGTTAACGAGCGACCGCAGAGCACCGACCTGCTCGGCGCAGGCTTCCGCATCGGGGGCAACGTTCATCCGCTTATTCATCGTACGCCATGCACACGTGAGGCTCAGGGGTTAGGCTGTCACAGACTCAAGGGTGTCGGCAATGCGCTGATAAATCGATTCGATGTCACCCACGCCATTGACCGCTTGGTAAAGATTCCGCTCGCGATAATAGGCCTTCAACGGCGCAGTCTGCTCATGATAGACGCTCAGGCGGTTGCGGATCGTGTCCGGCTGGTCGTCGGGGCGCTGAACGATGAGATCCGGATCCACGTCGTCGGGGGGCGGGTCCATGTCGAGGTGATAGGTATCGCCGGTTTCCTTGTGTACGCGCCGCTTGGAGAGCCGGTCGACAATGACCTCGTCGGGGACTTCGAGGCTGATGACGGCGTGCAGGGGCGCGTCATGATCCGTCAGGAACTCCGTGAGCCATTCGGCCTGCTGGGTGGTGCGGGGGTAGCCATCCAACGCAAAGTCATCGTGGCCTTCCTTAGCGATGGCTTCCTCGGCGAGTTTACGCACGACCGAATCCGGTACCAGTTCACCCTTCTCAACGTACGACTTGGCCTCGAGCCCAACCGGCGTTTCGTTCTTCATGGCCGATCGGATAATGTCACCGGTGGAGATCTGGGTGAGACTCCGCCGGTCTTCCAGCAGTCGTGCCTGTGTGCCTTTTCCAGCGCCGGGGGGGCCGAACAAAATCGTACGCATGATCAAGTGGTGTGGGTGTGTGGGATGCGCGGTGAATCTGCTCCTGAGATGGGAGGTGACTTAGGTTGATGCCAACCTATAAACCGCGGCAGGGCTTGACAACTGAGAACGTCACGAAGCTGCAAGAAATGCGATGCCGCCTATTAAGATGTGGTGGATTCGGCGGCGTCGTTGACGCCTTCAGCAAGCTCATCGGGCATCATGTCATTCAAATCCGTTCCTTCGAGCCAGCCTGATACCGCTTCTCGCACGATGAGAGCTAGGGCCGTATCGGCCACTAAGCCAACAGCCTGTCGAAGCCATCCTCCCGACGAAGCACCTGCGCCATCGTAGACGACGAGTGGAGCACGGGTACGTAGAGCGTCTTGCACGGCCGGTCCCACGTCTTGCCCGCTGGCGACCGCCTCCTCGACCTCTTCTCGAAGGGCGGTGATGTACTGGCTCAGGAGCTGGCGGTGAGCGCGGCTGAGTCGCTGGCGGCCCAAGCCCGCGACCAACCAGCCGGTCAGGGCCCCGGCGATGAGCGCACCGCCCACACTCTCCAGTGGATGCTTTCGTAGCCACGAGCGGATGGAAGCGCCCGTGGTAGTGATTTCTTCTTGGATGGCTTCCAGCCGTCCATGAATGGCTTCGGATGAGCCCTCCAGCTCAGCCTCTAGTTCAGCTTTCGTCTTGGGAGCGTCAGATTGGGACATGTGGGGTAAGGTGCACTGTGATGTGAGCGGATGAAGCGAGACAGTCGATGCCGGCCTTACCGCGGTGACCCGGCGGACGTGGCGTCCTCCGATCGATCCGCCGCTCCGCGCCGGCTTACGTCGATGAACTCAGGGCGCGCCGCCCGGAGGACAACAGCCAGGAGGACGAGAAGCACCGTAACGATCAAAAACCCCCAGGCAGGGTGCCCTAGCCAGGCGCCCAAACCCAGGGCCGCTGTGGTTAACCCGAACACGACAGCGAGGAACGCAACACCCGCGAGAGTAACGGCAAGGGCCACCTCGTTCGCCTTCGACTGGATCTGTTCCTCCAAATCCACCCGGACAAGCTCGACGCGAAGATCAACCCACGTCTTGAGATCTTCCACGAGCTGCTGGGTGTGCTGTGCCAACCGCTGCGCCTTGGTACCGGAAACGGGTAGTGAGGCATCGCGCGTAGACTTCCGTTCTAAGGGGTTGGAGGACTCCATACTGCGTGTAACGTCGTTCGTGAGTGCAGGAAGCGGTTGTAATATAGCGGATACGGGCCGGATCGCAAGTGAAGGATTTGTCCATCGCCGGAGTTGGCAGCTGAGATGGCTTGCGCAACATTGACCTACGTCTCATTTTGCAAGGTGCCTACACCTTTTGAGTCAGCCCCCACGGTCCATGCCAACACTCCATACGGAACCCACTCCCAACCCCAACAGCATTAAAATTACCAGCCACGCCGGCTCGTTCATCGACGACGGCCTGGTGTCCATTGCATCGAGCGACGAGGCTGACGCGCACCCTCTAGGCGGCCTCCTTTATGCCGTTGACGGAGTTGCCAACGTGCTCATTCTCCCGCAGTTCGTGACGATATCAAAAGTTGACGGCCATCAATGGGAGGACGTACTCCCTGCCATCAAAGAGATCCTCCAGAACCATCTGGCCGATGCCAACGCCTAGCACGGGACTACAACGCCGCCAAAAACGCGATGGTATCGCGACCGTCGGGCCGCCAATCCAGCGCAGGACGTTGCGCCGTACCCAGTGAAGCCACAGTGTTGGGCGCGTCCAACTGCCGGGCTACCTGGTCCCGGGCAGCAATGTGTTGCACGGTTGCTTCGTGTTTACGGAGCCAGTCAGACACCCTATCGAGAGCGTCGTACTCAGTCCAACGAATGTGTCCGGGCCGTTGGGGCTCGGGGGCGCCCCGGCTCAGTAAAAACTCTAGGCCCTCCCCATAGGCATGCGGCTGGTCCGTCGCTTCTAGAAACGCCTGCTGCATCTGCAACGTGCCGGGCATATCCGGATGGACAGGGAAGACGCCCCGAAACCGCGCCATCGCGTTGAGATAGAGGTCTGGGTTCAGCCCGGTGGGTGCCCACACGATCGCCACACTTCGGCACCCAGCCCCTTCGTGCAAGAGCATGTCTTCGGCTAGCTGCTTTCGTTCATCCTCGCTTTCCTGACCGTCAATCACCGCAACTCCATATCGATGACCCCGCAGCAACCGACGCCCGGGAGCGACACCGTGCGCTTCGCACTGCGCCGCAGCCCACTCGATGGTATCATCCTGCCCAGTGGCAATGAGCGCATCGACGCGTTGAAAGAGCGGATCGGCATCTTCGAAGGCAATGGGTACATCGGGAGCATGCTGCTGGATCTCTTCGGCGAAAGCCGGCAGAAGATGCGGTGACTTTGACGACATCGCGCCCACATACGCATGCCCAGTGATCAGCACGGCGAGAAGATCTTGCAACCCAACCAGCGGAATGTTGCCGGCATTCAACACGCCAACCCAAAGGGAGTGTTGCGACCAACACCCGCCCCCCCATTCTCGCAACGCTGAGGCGGACAACTCGGCCATTTGCTGGTTAATGGCAAACGCGATGGCGGGCTCTGTAAATCGGTTGGAGGCTTCCAGGGTGGCGGACACGGCCTCCGCGCGAGGCGGATGGTCGGGGTCCTGCCAGTTGGAGGCGGCCGCTGCGACAGCTTCGATGACGTTCTGCTGGGTCAAAGACCTGCTCGGCGAGGTAAGCATCAGTGGCGCAGCGCAGACTCGACAAGAAAATTGCAACCGCGGAGTTCCGCATCGGACAGTCGGCCCAGGACGGTGAACCCACGGCCAACGCGCACCGCACGGTCTTCGGTAAGCAGCGGGGATACGGTATACACGTTGGCCAAGTCGAACAGCGCCAGGGCACCAACCTCGCCGTCTGGAACGGTGTGGCGTGGATCTTCGGGATCCATAATCTGAAAACGCATCCATGGAGGCGGATAGAAGACATGGTCGCCGCGGGTGTAGCACTGGCTCATCAACTCACACATGCCATACTCGCTATACACCTGGGATTCATCGATCGAAAACCCGTCGGCAAGCCGCCCGTGGAGCGCGTCGCGAGTGATCTCCTGACGATAGGTTTTCATTCCTCCCGTTTCAATCACAACAGCGCCTTCGGGAAGTGGGACGCGCTGGTCCTCGACCAAATCGAGCAAGCCAAATGCAGCCCCAAACAGCAAGAAAGGAGATCCCGTTGCTTGACTGCGATCGATGGCAGCGTGTAGCCGCTCTGTGTTGTCGAGGAAGAACCCGCTCTCCGCATCGCCGAATCGCCGAATGAAGTGATCGACCATGTAGAGAAGTGAGGACGTCTTCCCGTTGTCGGCATACCCGGGCAGGTGGGCAACAAAGGTAAACGGCCCTCGCCCAAAGACCGACTGGAAGTGCGCCGCCGCCACTCGTTCGTAGAGATCGAGGCTGCGCACATGATGGCGGCTCGGCGTGCCGCGCCCGGTCCCACTGCTCTCGAAGACGTGCTCGGCTTCCTCAGGTGGAAAGGTGGTGACGGGCACGTGCTTGAAGGCTTCTACCGGCAGATATGGGGTAGTCTCCCAAGATTCTTTTTTATTGCAATAACGGCTATATACTGCGCTCCGATCGCGCTGGTACGCTAGCACAGCATCCGCCGCAGCCTCAAACGCATCAGCGTCTGCCCACTGGTCCGAGGGGAGCAATTCAATAAGCGATTCGATGTCCACAGCGCTACGAGCTCGGGAATTTGATCGTGCACCCAAAGGCCTTCGTCTGCGGCATTGGGACCTCTTCACCACGAATAATGGCCGACAGTGCGTCGGCGAGATAGGTGGCCGACACCCCCGATGCGCCGCTAGGGCTGTCGTCGATCGTGCCCGTGTAAACGAGCGTCTGGGTGGCGTCGAACACAAAGGCGTGCGGAGTGCGCGTTGCCCCAAGCGCCTGCGCAAGCTGTGCCCCACTATCCTGCACGTACGGTGCAGGGTAGGCATCGGCACGCTCCCGCATCGCCTCCATCGACTCCTGCGGGAAGGCTGAGGCGTCGTTGGCATTCACAAGCATGAAACGTATGCCCTGGCCCTGAAAGCGATTAACTAGCTCAATCACCCGATCCTCGTACCGATCAACCCATGGGCACTGGTTGCTCCAAAAGAGGACCACAGTCCCGGCCTCACCGGCCGCCGAGGGCAGTTGCAGCGTCGTGCCGTCTGTCTGCTGCAGCGTGGCCGACGGCATGGACGACCCGACGGGCATGGGTTCGGGCTGCGCGTGGGCCGACCCGTACCCGATCAGCAACAAAGCCAGCATGCTGAACCTACGGGGAAGGTAGCGTACCATGTGGTGTGAATGCGCTATGAGGGAAGGCTATGCGAGTGATGGCTTTAGCGCGCGGACTCCTCAGGTGTTCCTTTCCAGCCCAGCCACACCCTATCACCGCCTGCTACGGGCGATTTTCATCGTTCGACGGTTGAGGGCTCTCCACCACGCCCGATGCGTTAAAGACGCGCTGGACTTCCGGGGGGATATCCCACTGCGGGTCAAAACGGCCCTCTACGATCACGCTGTCCGGCTGGCTGCTGTACAGTTGAAAGTCGACATGGTCAGGCAAAGTAAGCGCGGGCACATCTTGTGCAAATCGCGATTCCCCGCCATCGGGTACATCCCACCACGACAGCCCGGAGTTGATCAGCATCTCGTGATCGCCTGAGGGAAAAACGTACAGCAGGCCGTGTGTATTGAGGGCCGAACTATCCAGATGAAGTGGCAACCGATCGCGATGGTGCGCAATAACGCGGTTTGTGAACGCCGTACCAAAAAGAACCAGGTTAGACGTCTCCATGTCGCTTTCCCGTACGCTGTGATCAGCCACGACACGCGGAAACACGTTGACTCGCCGCCAGAACGGGCCGCGGTACATTGACCACGTTGCCGCCGTCACGGCTTTCTCGCGACGGGCCCTCAGCACCTCCTCCGCAGGGTCGTCCGCCGTGCCGTAGACGTAGATGTGACGCTCGGCGGCCACTGCACTGATGGGGCCTTCCACCCCGGGGCGCTTGGCTCTCGCCGGCCGGTCGAACGGCTGCGCCCGCCAGCCTTCAGTTGCCCGGCTGAACGATAGCGAGTCTGCGGCGGGGACGACAAGTGATTGGCCGTTGACCTGCACATGCATCGGCGTGTTCATGGTGACTCGCGGATGATCAGCAAGCAGCAGCGAGAAGGCATCCACCTGGTTGGCGGCAACCTCAAGGTGATTGTCGTCGGTAAATGCGGCCTCAATACGTGCCCGTCGGCCAGTCGTTAGGGCATCCACGCGAACCCAGTACGCCTTATCGTACGCATATCGATCAGTGACGAAGCGCACGCGGTTGGGGTACGGGTCCCGCGTGTGCTGGTCGAACACGTCGAAGATCTGCCCACTCGCATAGGCTTGCTCCCAACTGCTGTGCCCAACGCCCGGATACTCCGTGTACTCGACGGGCGTCTCAAGGCTGTCGAGCGTTGTGTACCACGTCCGTACGCGCTTGGGAGGCACCACCGGATCGGCGCCGCCTTGGTAGAGATGCACCGGCACGTTGAGCGCATTGGGGGCGAGATGGATCGTACCGGAGGGTGGAGCCGGACAGACCGGTGCGATGGCTGCCCAAAGATGCGGGCGGGTCAAGCCGATCCACAACGCGCCCCCGCCTCCCATGGAAAGACCCGTCAGGTATACGCGGTTAGGGTCGACCGGGAAGCGGCGCTTGACATCGGCTAGCACATCAAGCACGTCTTGCTCGGCTACGCCTTGATATCCCATAGAGCCTCGCGCATACGGCGAAGCTACGATATAGTCGACGTCCGCCCAGTCGGGGAAATAGCGACTCGCCTCGACGTCGCTTTCGCCCTCGGCGTTGCTCTTGCCGAAGACGCGGCGCAGGTTCAGGCGGTGATTCGACCCTGCCCCGTGCAAGCTGATGACGAGCGGATAGGTACGCGAGGCATCAAAGTCAGGCGGCAGGTAGATGGCATATGGCTGATCGGTATCGTCTACCGTGGAGAAATACGCGAGTACCTGCGGTCCGGGTGAAAGCGCCTGAGCGTGAGCCCGTCCCAGGTCCATCACAAGGAGGCCGATGAGGAAAACGGCGATACGAAGGCAGCGCATCCCTGACCCGTTAGTTGGAGAAACAGATTAGTTGGAGAAACAGAACGAGATCGGCCTGCATGGAGCGCCCGGTCAGGAACCGAGCGTGGGCCGCTCCACGCCTGATGGAGCGCCAAGCGTCCGGCGCGCCATCCACCGGTTCAAAGCGATTAGCGTGACGATCACAGCTCCCCACTGGACCAAGCAGGTCATCACACTGAAGGGGCTGAACGGATTGAACCAGCTCTCCGGCGCGTACACGGCCGCCGACTGGTAGAGCCACCAGCCGAGCAGCACGACCGCCTGGATGGGGACGGCGAGGCCGGCCAGCACGTCCCACCCCCTGCCCGGATCGACATCGGCTGAACCGGCGGTGATTGCGTCTTGACGGAACGATGTTACGCCGTACCGAATCACAGCGAAAGCTACGAACGCGCCAGAAATCAGCAGGCCAACGCCCCACACGAAGTCCTGGTTGGCGAAGATGTTGAGGTTCACGGCCGACGGGACCCCGAGTAGGAAACCCACGCTGCATACCGAAAGCACGGCCGTGCGCCGCGGCAGCCCGGCGTCCACGAAGGTGCGGACGGCCAGTTCGATCATCGAAATCAGCGAGCTGAAAGCAGCGAACGCCAACCCCAGGAAAAACAGCACCGCAAGCACGCTCCCGAATGGCATTTGGGCGAAGAGCTGGGGCATCCAGATGAACGTGAGACCGGTCCCGGCCGGGCCACTCGTCTGCATCACCTCCAGGATTTCGCCCTGAGACATCTGCGAGCCGAGCACGGCGAACACCGTCCCGAAGATAATGATGGCCGCCAGCATCGACACGATGTTGTTACCGATGCCGGTGATGAAGGCGTTTTTGACGATGCCATGCCGCTGCTGCATGTAGGCGCCGTACGTCAGGATAAGGCCCCATCCGGCCCCAGTGTCCCACGCATTTTGCGTCAGTGCTTCTAGCCACACCTCGGGCCGCGAGAGCATGTCCCACTGCGGGGTAAACAGGAACGCCAGCCCGTCGGCAGCGCCGTCCAGCGTGACCGTACGGCCTACGGCGATGAGCACAATCGTTACCAGGGTGGGAATCAGGACCTTGTTGACGCGCTCAATCGACGATACCCCCTTCCAGACGGCCCATGCGCCAAAGCCCATAGCCAGAGCGTGGAAAAAGAGGGGCGTGTACCCGGCCTGAAAGGAATCCCATACGCCTTGCGAGGCCTCATTAGAGAGCGGCAACGGATTGGTGAACATTTCCACGAAGTAGAACACGCACCACCCTGCGACCACGGCGTAGTAGAACATGATAGCCGACGCCACAAACCCCACGAACGCCCCCATCCAGGCAAACCGCTCCCCGGCTATCTTCCCAAACGTCCCGACGACGCCCATCCGGCCCTTGCGACCGAGCGCGTATTCCGCAATGATGAGTGGAATGCTCCACATGAACAGGAAGATGATCCAGGCGATCAGGAAGGCGCCGGCTCCTTCGCCGCCACTGTTAGCGGCCGCAATGCGTGGAAAGCGCCAAATGTTGCCGGTCCCCACGGCAATCCCCAGGACGCTGAGGATGAGGCCGAGCCGTGATGAAAAACGATCCTGATCAGAAGCCATCGATGGAGTGGTTCGGTGCGGGTGAGCGGCGGTTGACCTAAAATTTCGAGGCGCTGGGGGCGAAGCTGACACGTTCCGAAACCGCCTCGGGGGGGAACGCGGCGAGGTCCGATGGATTCAGAAGGCGATAATGCTCAAACTGGAGGTAGGTGTCGAGATGCCCGTCATACAGCGACGGGTCGAACGGATTGCCGCTCTGACCTCCGGGATACACCCCGTAGCCGGTGGGCGGGGCCGTGCTGAAGTCGACGACCATACGCCAACTCGCGCTGTGCGTCGCTGTGCGGCCGCGTGCGGGCGATACGGTGGCTTCGAAGCCTGGATACGGATAGGGCCCGCGCCAAAGCGGCTCCAACTGGCGGTTTTGCGTGAGGTGCCGGAAGAGCACGCTGTGATGATCGCCCCACGTCCACGCATTTGGTGACCATTGGTAGCGTGCTGATAACGTGTCGACGGTGGCCTGGAGTGCACGCCCCAGCAGGTCATCGCCCTCCTCGCGCTCGTCTGTCGCCGTAATATCGAGCCAAATCGACGTAGGGTCGTCTCGGAGCAGCCCGAGCAGCTGGACATCTTCGGGAGCGGGTAGATTACGGAACACCGGTTCATCCCACGCTAGGACGCGGAGGCGGTCCAGAAACACATCCATAACGAGCGGCTCAGGTCGGTCGGTCGTAGTCTTCCCATTCCACTGCGTGAGCATCTGGCGAAGCGTGTCGGCACGCGGCGAAAGTTCCCCGACGGCCTCAAGCAAGGGAACGAACAGATCGGGCTGTACCGCACGAACATCAGCCTGATACTGCTTTAAGTCATCGACAGAGTGGGACGCCTTGTCGCGGAGGAGCTCATCCAGCCGCAGCGAGCGGTAACTGTCGCTCCAATCCCACTTGAGGTAATACGGGTAGTCGGGACCCGTCGGTCGCTGATTGGATGAGGTCAGGAAGCCCTGTGCGGGGTCGCGGGCATAAGGGAGTGAATCAAACGGCACGCGGCCTACCCAATCAAAGCGGTCGGTCGAGCCGTCGAGCAGGCCGGCGCCGTGCCCCGCGCGTCGAACCGGGAGGTGGCCCGTCGACCGAATGGCGATGTGACCATCGGTACCACCATACAGGATGTTTTGCATGGGCGTATCCCAGTAGCGCAGGGCCCCCTCAAACGAGGCAAGGTCATGGGCGTGGTTCATCTCCCAGAGCGCGCGAAGCGTCCGACTTCGCCGATGCGCCACCCACCGGGTAGCAACGGCCCCGCCATCATGGGCCCGGCTGCCGAACGTAACGGGGCCATGGTGCGCGTAGTACAGCGTATCAACCACGGGGGCGCTGCCCTTCACCCGGATCGTGTCGGGCACGCGCTCCAAGTCGCGCCATCCGCCCTCGTTTCTATACTGGGTACGGGCTGCGTCGACCTCCAAGGCTAGGTGGTCGATCTGATCGGCCCCCGTGTTTGTGAAGGCCCACCCGATATGGTCATTGAATGCCTCCACCGGCAACGGGGCGCCGGGTACCGTAACGCCGTACGTGTTCATCGTGGGTGTAACCAGATGGGCTTCATACCATATCGCCGGCAGAGACAGCGAAAGGTGCATATCGCCGGCCAGAATGGGATCGCCCGTGGTCGACCGATCACCGTTGACGGCCCAGTTGTTCGACCCCTTTCCGGGCCGGTATCCCTCAGCGGCCGTACCGCTTAACGTGCGCTGCTTAGCGCGTCGCTCTGCCCACGCTGCCCGAGCCGCGGTAGTAACTTCCCCGGACCGAGCTGCAGATGATGACCCTAGAGATGGAGAGCGCCTGGATGCCGACCCTCCGGGCACGATTTGCTGCTCGGGGGGGATGATCGGCACGTACAAGTCGTGGTGCCGTGGATACAACTGCTCGAACGCCTCGTCGCCGAGCTCCTCGCGGAGTAAAGCGTAGTCGGCATCGTCCGATCCGTACGTCAGGTCGTACGTCATGTACTGTAGGACGCGCATCACCTGGAGCGGCGTGTACCGATCGGGCGCATAGCCAAGCAGCCGAAACGCGAAAGGCCAGTCCGCGGGGTCCAGCTTGTCGAGATAGGCGTTCACGCCAGCGACATACCACTGCACGACATCCCACTCGATCCCGCTCTCTTCCCGGATGGCCTGCAGGTTGCGGCGGGCGCCCCAATCCATCCCTGTCTGGCGCAAAAACTGGTCGGTGGAGACCGACCCCTGCCCGAACGCCTCGGCAAGCCGCCCCGATGCCACGCGCGGAATAAAGTCCATCTGGAACAGCCGGTCCTGTGCGGTTACATACCCGAGCGTAATGATCGCATCCCGGTCGTTCTCTGCAAAAATATGCGGGACGTGGCGATGGTCCCGGACGACCGTGACGGGTTCATTGAGGGCATCAATGGGTAGTGCATCAGGCGAGGGAGCGGCTGTTGAGCGGGCCGTACGATACAAGCCATCTGCCGGGTCCAGCAGATCACCCAGTGGAGGGATGGGCCCGGCTCCGCGATGAGCGACGAGCACGAAGGCCGCCGCGAAAGCCGCTGTAGCGCCAAACAACATAATAGACCGCCACCGCATCAGTAGTACCCTGCAATTGCTGAAACAAAAACGACGGCCCGCATGCTACGCCTTCGAGTTGAAAGCCCCTGGCGGAGGCGGTGTAGGCTCTTCCGCCTCTACGGCAGACGGCGGGGACGGCTCCGAGCCGGCCTGCTCCAGGCGCTGCAACAGTTCATCCGTGGCGTTGGCGTAGTCGCGTGCACCTCGCGCATGGGGGTCATGATCGAAAAGCGTAGTCCCGTTCTCGTAGGATTCCGCAAGCGCCGTACTCGTGCGAATGATGCCGTCCAACACACGACCGTCATACTTCCCCCGCATATATTGGCGGTAGGAATGGTGAATGCCTTTTCGTGCGTCCACCTGGGTGAACATAAACAGGGCCTCATCGAGGCGTGGATTCAGGCGATTGCGGATCAGCTCAATGGTCTGGTACGTCTGCTCTGCACCAACAACGCCTTGATATTCGGGCAGGACGGGGATCAGGACGTGCCTGCTCGCGACGAGCGCATTCAAGCTGTAGACGGTAACGGCGGCCGCCGTATCGAAGAGGATCATGTCGTACTCTTCCTCTAGCAGCCCGCGATCGATCGCCTCCTTTACCCAGAGCACGTCGGTGGGCTTGTTGAGGCTGCGCATGCGCTTGGTCAGCAAGCTGGACGAGGGGATGAGGTCGAAACCGCTCATCGACAGAATGTCAATGTCGCCGGGGGCGCGATCGTGCTGGAAGAAGGCAAGGACCGAGTCCTCGGTGGCGCGTTCCGGCAACCCGAGCGTCCGTGTCAGGAACCCCTGGGGGTCGAGATCAATGACAAGTGTGCGGTGGCCACTTAATCCGAGGGCCGCGGCCAGGTGGAGAACGGAAGTGGTTTTGCCCGTACCCCCCTTGTGATTACATACTGCCAGTCCGAGCATAAAACGGGGTGGGTGTGATTTACTTTCCGACTGAAAAGTAGCTTGCGGAAAGCCGTGAGTCAAATGTAGCGGGGCACTTCTGGTGCTCCTTCACACCGTTTCTGCCCTCTCCCCTTTATGCCCCCACCGTGTCTATCCCCTTCTACCGGTCACCACCTCGCTCCGACGCTCCACCTCGCCGAGTAGCGCATGTTCCTTACGCGTCCGCCCGTTGGGTACTGCCTTTGGTGAGCGGCGTGCTTCTGGGCTTCAGCTTTCTGCCGTACGGGACAGGACCCATCGGCTGGATTGCCCTGGTGCCCCTCTTCATACGGTGGGCGCAGGCGCAATCGGCGCGCCGCCTGTACGTCGAGGCGTACGCATGTTTTTTGGTTGCGTGCGTGATTGCCTTCCACTGGGTCGTGTTTCACCCGGTGCGCGATGCGGCCGCTGCGTCGCTGGGCGGATTGCTGTTTTTCCCGCTCCTGCTGAGTCTACCCGCGGCCCTGGCGGTGCCATTTCGGAAGCAATGGGGAATCCTTAACGGGCTGCTCACACTGATTGCTTTTCACGTTAGCCTGGAATGGACCCTGCATCGTGGACCCTTCGCGTTTCCGTGGCCCCTGCTCGCACACACGCAGGTAACAGTCGATCCATTTCGGCAGATGGTAGACCTGTCCGGTCCTTCCACACTGTCCGCCTGGATCCTGCTGCTGAATGCCGGAATCACCACTGCCTTGCTTGCGCGACGCCGATGGGTCCAGGGGGCGGCTGTCGGAACCGTGGTGGTGCTGGTCCTTGGCTCCGGCCTGTATGGCCGAGATCGCGTGAAAACGCCTCTGCCCGTCGCGTCGCACACGCAGGCTCTCCTGGTTCAGCCTGGCCTGGGGGCATCGGCATGGGCTGATCTGGACAGCCCTGTACGCGTGAACCGGCTCCTCCGCCTCTCGAGCGCTGCTCTTGACACCAGCAGCCCAGCCGACGTAGTTATTTGGCCGGAAACCGCGCTCTACCTGCCTGCGGACTCGACCACTGAGGCCACCAAAGTCGACCGGCTGCAGGCCTGGTCGGCGCAGCAGCACACCGCGCTGCTAACGGGCGCTATCAAGGCTTCAAGACCGGACGCAGGCCGTCAGGGGAGGTACTACAACGCCGCTCTACTGATAGACTCGACCCGTGTACAGTCTTATCGAAAAAACTATTTGGTCCCATTCGCTGAGTTTGTCCCTCTCGTTGACCGGCTGCCGGGCTTCCATCGGCTGCGGGTGTCCGCCGGCGGGGTCGCTGGGTACGAACGCGGCCGGTTGCAACCGACGCTCGCGGGCGACTTGTTCCATGCCGGCGCACTGATCTGTTTCGAGAGCCTCTTCAGCCACCACATCCGATCCTACATCGACCCGGCGATCACGACTCGACCCGTCGACTTTCTGGTGACTATCGCCCAGGACGGTTGGTGGGGGCCCTCTGCAGGATACCAACAGCACGCCGCGTTCAGTCAACTGCGCGCCATCGCCACCCGACGCGCCATGGCCTTCGTTACGGTGTCTGGCCGAACCGGGCTCATCGACCCGCGTGGCCGGTTAAAAGCTGCCACGGAATGGATGACGCCTACTGTACGCCGTGTGGAGATTCCGCATGCCACAATCCTAAGTCCCTATGTTCGTTTTGGAGACATCATAAGTCGCATGGCGCTGCTGGCGAGCGCAGCCTGTGCTCTCGTAGCCGCCTCGTGGACGATACGACGCCTGGTTCGTTCATGTCAAAAATACCATGCTTCCTCCCGCTAACGATAGTCTCGTTCGTATGAAAATCACCTCCCCCCTCGTATTAGCCTCTCAGTCACCGCGCCGGCGGCGGCTGTTGGAACGCCTAGGAGTTGACTTCACCGTGCGCGTCAGCCCAGCCGATGAGGTCATCCCCCCCGGGGCCGTACCGAGGGAGATCGTACAAACGCTAGCCGCCGAAAAAGCGACCCCCATTGCGCAGGCCGAACCCGACACCCTCGTTCTGGCAGCCGACACGGTGGTCGCCCTCGGCGGAGAGATTCTGGGCAAGCCACGGTCGGCTGATGAGGCTACCTCAACCCTGCGGCTGCTAAGCGGCACCACGCACACGGTCTTCACGGGCATTGCGCTGCATCACCGTCGATCAGGGCGTGCAGTGACAGCAGTGGAAGCCACCACGGTTACCTTCGGCACGCTCACGGACGACGAGATTGCCGCGTACGTGGCGACCGGTTCGCCCATGGACAAGGCGGGAAGCTACGGCATACAGGACGACTTAGGAGCCCTTTTCGTGGAGCGCATCGACGGCGATTACTACAACGTGGTAGGCTTGCCCTTGCGGCGCCTGTACCTCACGCTACGAGGGCATTTCTCCGATTTTGTTGGCCTTTAATTGCAATAACGGACTACCTGGCGCATCAATTCAGCCTGTGTCGCGTTGCCATATCCTACATTCCGAGTATCTCTGCCCCTTCCTTGCAACCTGCTGTCGCCATGCCCTTCCCTCCACCCACCGTGGAGCATCTTCGCCTGTTACTCGTCCAGGCCCGTAACACCGAGGACATGGAACGCCAGGAGCAAACTTGCTTCGTGGAGCGGTGCCGCGTCCACCGCCCGCAGATCCATGCCGTGAATGTAACCCGGATGCCGTTGCAGCCGACGCTGCTCGACGACGTAGACGCCATGATGATTGGCGGCGCTGGCGAATATTCTGCGCTCGACGACACGTCATGGATGCTCGCTCTCCTCGATCTGGTGCGCGAAGCCGCAGATCGGCGCCTGCCGACGTTTGGGTCGTGCTGGGGCCATCAGATCATTGCACGGGCCATGGGCGGGCGCGTCGTGCACGACCCCGACCGCGCTGAACTGGGATGCGGGGCGGTCCACCTCACTCGAGAAGGCGCACACGATCCGCTCTTCTCCTCCTTCCCCCCTTCGTTCAACGCGAACATGGGGCATCATGACCGCGTCGAGACACTGCCCCCCCAAGCCATCGAGTTAGCTTACAACGACTCGCAGCGCAATCAGGCGTTTCGCCTAGCGGGTGCTCCCATCTACGGAACCCAGTTTCACAGCGAGCTAGATGCCGCCCGTGAACGCGAACGGCTGATCGCTTACCGGGATTATTACCGGCAAGATCTCCCCAGTGAGGCAGAATTTCAGGCTGTCTTGGACAACCTCGCCGAAACCACGGAAGTGGACACCCTCTTGCACGATTTCCTGGTCATGCATGCGGTGTCCTCTCCAGAAGAGAGTGCGCCGGTCACGTCTCGTACCGATACACCGCCTCCGCCCGATCGCACGGCCCGCCCACCGGCGGATTAGGCTTCCGCACCGTCACCTCAATCGCGGCCACGTCCGGATAGTCCTCCAGGACGCGATGGGCGATCAGATAGGCCAGCTTCTCGATCAGATAGAAGTTATTCTGCGTGACGAGCTCCTCGACGATGTCATACACCTGCTCGTAGTTCACCGTCTTGGCGAGGTCATCGGCACGAGCTGCCGCTTCAAAGTCGAGGTCAGCAGCCACATCGACTTCATAACGGCCTCCGATGCGATGCTCTTCCTGCATCACCCCGTGATGCCCATAAAACACCGCATTGACAAGCCGCACGGTTCCATATGAAGCGGCAGAAGCCGTATTGCTACCAACAGCTGGAGCCGGCGTAGCCGGATCGTCGGGGGAGGGCATAAACGCAGAGGCGTGTGAGGGGAAAATTACGCGGCTTGGAGCGGTGACAGCTCAGGAATGTGGGCTAACTCGTGAAAAGCCCGTGCACGCGCCGAGATCATCGTTGATGTGAGTTGGAACAGCGCCTCGGGACCAAACGCTTCGACCGCGAATGACGCCATAGCGCTCCCGTACACAATGCCGCGCTTCAGCGTTTCAGCCGACAGGTCCCCGGCGCGAACGAGATGTCCCGCCAATCCACCGGCAAACGTATCTCCTGCCCCGGTCGGGTCTTGGATGTCCTCAAGGGGGTAGGCCGGAGCGCTGAACACGGTTTCGTCGTCGAAAAGCAAGGCACCGTGCTCACCTTTCTTCACAATCAGCGTCTCCGGCCCCATGGCCCGAATCGTTGAAGCAGCCTTGACCAAGTTAGGCTCGTTGGCTAGTTCACGCGCCTCTGCATCGTTGATGACCAAGCAATCCACGAGGCGCATCGTTTCGCGCAGGCTGTCGGGCGTGTGTTCGATCCAGTAGTTCATCGTGTCGCAGATGACAAACGCGGGATCGTCGACTTGGGCGAGTACTTCGCGTTGGATCGACGGCTCCAAATTTCCCAAGCACACGATGTCGCTGTCGCGGTATGCCTTGGGGATGTGTGGATCAAAAGCCTGGAGAACGTTAAGCTGGGTGTCCAGGGTCTCCCGCTCGTTCATATCGTAGTGATAGCGCCCTCGCCAGAAGAAGGTCTCCCCGCCCTCGTCAATCGTCAGACCCTTGAGGTCGACGCCCGTCGCCCGTAGCGACTGCATATACTCCTCCGGGAAGTCTCCCCCCACTACGCCAACCAGTCGGACGTCGTCGCAAAAATAACGCGCTGCGAGGGTTAGGTAGGTCGCACTGCCCCCCAAAACACGATCGGCGGTACCGAAGGGCGTCTCGATGGAATCGAAGGCAACCGTGCCAACAGCTAAAATGCTCACGAGGTTACAGAGCGAGTCAGAGACAGAAGCGAAATATACAACGCAAGAAGATAAGAGGGCGGCTCCCCAATAGGCAGACCGTCACGCTAATTCGCTAAAAGGTCAAAGTAGCCTGCGAAGCCAATCTGTGCTTTTTTTGGCCACGAAAAGGGCAAACACGACCTTGGCGACTTTCGCACCAATCTTGACCGCTTTGTACCCCGACCGTACGGTGTCCGCGGTGTCAGACACCTGCTGAGCGGAGGACCTGATGGCATCCGTGGCGCTGCGGGCACGGTCGGCAACGGCAGCGTTGACGCCTTCGGCTTCGTGCTCAATCGTGGCGCTCAGCGACCGGGCTTGATCAGAGGCTTGCTCGCGCAACGAAGCAGCACGATCAGCAACGGCGGCTCCCCAGTCACGCGCCTGCCGCCGCAAACGCTCTCCGGCTGCCGCCGCCCGCTCGGAGGCGTCACGCTGGGTTTGCCCGGCACGGTCGCGGGCTTCGCTTACCTGCTTCGACACGTCGTCACCAACGCGGCGAGCCCGCTCACGTGCGCCCTGAGCAAGTGCTTGCGCACGCTGCCGAGCCCGCTCGGACAGGGGGGGTGGAGGGGCCGGCTCCAACGCCTTGGACACGTATCGACCGGCGGTGATGCCGGCTCCAGCAGCCAGAAACATGGCGAGCGTCGGGTTGTCTCGGATCCATTGGCGCAGGCGTCCGCGCGCCTCGTCCATTTGCAGCCGAGCCACTTCGGCTCGCAGCTTACCGATGGCTTCCAGTAATTCGGCCCGGAGTTCCTCGACCTGGTCGTTTGGCTGACCGGCCTGTGCGGCGCCATCAGCGGGATCGGCATCAGCGGGATCGGCATCAGCGGGTGGTGTCGAGGCATTCGTATTCTCAGCCATAGTCGTCAGCGGTTATCGATCGAAAAAAAACACAAGCAAGAGGAATTGCAGTCAGTCGCGCATCAGCGCCCCAATAAATGCTCCAACCGCAAAGGCACCGATCATGGCCGTCGTTTGGTGCTGGCGAACCCACTCCTTTCCGAGCTCGAGCGCAAAGTAGGCTCCACTGAAGGCGTCCTCGCCGTCGAAGGGGTCATCCGAGTCATCACCGAATGGCCGATCGGCAGACCCTCTCGGTGAGGCGGCGGACGCCGGTGCACCTCGCGCAGCGTCTCCGTGCGAGCTCGGTGCGCTGTGGGTCTCTGAGGATGCATTGGACGGTGCGTCAGTCATGGTAGCGGATGAGTCTCTGAGTCGAGCGCGATCGATGCGCGGCAGCCAACCCGCTCTTCCCATCACTTCCGACGGGCGATCTGGGGCAGGCTGAGGACACGCAGAATAAATTCACAGGGCGGCGCGTTGGAATGTTGTCGGGTTACACATTACCCTAACCACGAACCGGATACAAGTGTTACGCCGGCGGTTACTTTCCTTCATGAAACGTCCCTCGTCTGTGCTGCCGTTCCTGACTGCTGTACGACCTTTTCCCCGTTTTGCCTGCTGGGCCGGCCTGCTCATTGGGCTACTGCTTGCCGGCCCGGCGCCTACCCAGGCACAGCGTGCGCCCGACCGTCCGGAGACCGTGTTTGCTGAGGCGCTCCGTCTGTACAATACGCGCCATTACGCTCGGGCGGCTCAATCGTTTGCGACGTATCGGCAGGCGCACCCGAATGACGTTAACGCCGCCGAGACGTATTACTACGAAGCCCAGTCGCGCCTTGCGCTGGGCCAGCGCGACGAGGCGGCTCGGCTGCTGCGCGCCCTGCAACGGGAGTATCCCGCCCACCCGATGGCTCAGCAAGCTCAGTTGAGCCTAGGCCAGTATTTTTATGAACAAGGAGATTACAGCCGCGCCCGCCAGACGCTGGAGCGGCTCGTGACGCAGCACCGTGACGCCGCAGGGACCCCGCGCGCCTTGTATCAGATCGGGATGATTGAGCGGCAGCAAGGCAATGACGGGGCCGCGCTGGCTTACTTCCGCCGCGTCGTGGATGATCATTCTGAGGCGGCTATCGCTCCCGATGCCCAATATGCGGTGGGCACGACGCTAGTCCGCATGGAGCAGTACGGACGTGCCGCCCGTGCCTTCGAGACGCTTGGGGAGCAATTTCCCAATTCGCCCTATGCCGATCAAATCGGACTCGCCCTCGCTGACGTTTACTTCGAACTCGGCCAGTATCAGCAAGTCATTAATGAGGTCGCCCGCCGCCAATCGAGCCTCGACGCAAGCGCACAGGTCCGGGCAACATTCTTGCTGGCCGAGGCGCACAACCAGCTGCGCAACAGCGAGGATGCCATTCTCAATTACCGGCGCCTGATCGAGGAGTACCCCAACAGCCCGTACTATCGCCCGGCCCTGTACGGCCTGGCCTGGAATTACTACCGTGAGAGGACCTACCAGTGGGCGGCAGATCGCTTCGCCCAGGTTCATGACGGTGCACAGGACCAACTCGCCGAAAAAGCCACCTACTACGAGGCCGTAAACCGATACCTCGACAACCGCCCCGAGGAGGCAGCCACCCTCTATGAAGACCTGCTGCAGACATGGCCCAACAGCACCTTCGCTGATCAGGCAACATACGAGCTCGGGATGATCCACTACGCGCAGCGGCGTTACCAGGAGGCCCATGACGCCTTCCAAACGGTCGCCGGCGACTTCCCTAACTCGCCTCGCCGTGGCGATGCCTTTTACATGCTGGGCAACACGTCCATAGCTCTCACCAATTTCGATAGGGCGCAGCAGAATTTTGATCGCGCGATTGCCCTAGACGCCGCTCCTGATTCGCTCAAAGACGCTGTCGCGTTCCAGAAGGCCTGGCTACAGTATGATCAGGGCCAGTATGCTGCTGCGGCTCCGGCGTTTATGCAGTTGTATCAACAGGACGGATTCTCGCCGCGCCAGGAAGACGCGCTGTTCTGGGGTGCGGAAAGCTACTATCAAACGGGCGAACTAAATCGCGCACAGTCGCTCTTCCAACGCTACCTGAATGAATACCCAAACGGCACTCACGTAGGAGCCGCTCGCTATGCGCTAGGCTGGACGGCCTTCAAGCGGCAACAGTATCAGAACGCCGCGCGGTGGTTTGAGCGCTTTTTGGCGGGCGCCGATCAGGGGAGCGGCGACATCCCGTACCGCCAGGACGCCTTGCTGCGACTGGCAGACAGCTACTACGCGTTGAAGCGATACCCCGCCGCCATTCGCACATATCGGCGCGTCGATGGCGACGCAGCCGATTACGCGCTGTATCAGACCGGCCAGGCGCTCGACCTTGCCGATCAACCGGACGACGCGATCGCTACGCTACGGCGTCTCGTGCAGCAGTTTCCGAACAGCGATTGGCGGCAAGAGGCGCTGTACCAACTCGGAGCCATCCAATTTCAAAGTCAAGACTACGACGCGGCCGTCCGTGCTTACCAGCGCGTCATCGACCAATACCCCAATGACCCGCTAGCCGCGAAAGCGCAGTACGGCATCGGAGACGCGCGTTTCAACGCCGGCCGCATGAACGCGGCCGTTCGCGCATACCGGCGGGTGCTAAATGCGTACCCCGACAGCCCATTCGCAGCCGATGCCGCATCAAGCATGCAGTATGCGCTCATCGCGATGGACGACCAGGACCGCGCTACGGCCATTATCGACTCGTTTGCAACAGCCAATCCGAACTCCCCCCTGGCCGACGAGTTGCGCTACCGTCAGGCCGAGGCGCTTTACCAGAGCGGCCAGACAGATGCCGCGCTGCGGTCTTTCCGCCGGTTTGTCCGCGTCTCAGGAAACGACGACCTCTTGCCGGAGGCGTATTACTACCTCGGAACGATTTACGCCGAGCGGGAAGAGTACGATGCTGCTGAGGGATACTTGCGGCAGGTGCTTAATGAGTTCGAAGGCAGCGCGCAGGAAGTCCAAGCAGCCGAACAGCTGGGCGAGATCTACCTGACGCGCGAAAGCCACCAAGAGGCGCTGGACGCGTTTCGCACGATGGGCAATGCCGCCGAAGATCCGAGTCGGATTGCGGATGCCCGGTACGGGCAGGCACGAGCCCTACTGGCTCTAAGCCGCCTCAGCGAAGCCGAAAACCTACTGACACAGACCGTGCAGCAACTCCCCAATACGTCGGCTTCCCTGCCAGCGCAACTGGGTCTGGCCCGCGTGTATGAAGGCCAGCAGCGCCCGGACGAGGCCCGAGATATGTACCGCACGGTGATCCGTAATGCCGAAGCCGAAGTGGGCGCCGAAGCCCTGTACCGCCTCGGTTTGCTGCTCATCGATCAGGGCCAGTCTCGTCAGGCCATTGAAGAGCTGAGCCGGCTCCCCACGCTGTTTGGGGGCTATCCGGACTGGATCGCGCGCAGCTACCTGGCCCAAGCGCAAGCCTACCGCCAGATCGGCCGCCCCGGCGAGGCCGCCCGGCTGTATGATCAGGTCATCCGCGATTACGCGGGCACGCCCTTTGCCCAACGCGCCGCTCGCGAAAAAGAGGCGCTGTAACGCCGTGCCCCCCTCTCCTCTACCCTTTGCGTATCACCTTCACCGCCTGATGCCCTTTTCAACACTCGGTCTTCTTCTGCGCCGCGCGCTCGTCAGCGCTTTTATGCTTGGCTTAGTCGGATTGGTGCCTGCCTCGGCACAGGAGCAGCCCTCCGATGCGCCAGCTCTCCCCGATATCGCCCCGCGTGAGATCGAGATCCGGGGCACCTTGGAGATCGCGCTCCCCTCCCTGCAACGACAGCCGTTGAGCGGCTTCAACCCGCCGCCACGCATTCCCGAGATTCCCGCCACCCGAACGCCCTACGTGGGGCGATACAATCCGGACCGGGGTGATCTCCCGCAGCCCACCCCCGATCCGCCTCAATTGCAGGTGCAGTTGGACGAACCCGCCCCGCCCCTGAATGGAGAGCTTGAAGCGGGAGGCGGTCGCTATTTCACACGGTTTGCCGCCGGCCAGCTGTGGGCCCCCCTCACGGGTCAAGAGTCGCTGACCGTGAATGGAGACTATCGAGGCAGTGCCGGCTTTGAACCCTTCGATGACCGACCGGATGCCGAATCCCCCTTCGACACCTTCACAGGCTCGGTGGGGCTTGAATCGCGCCGTGAGTCCGTATCGCTGGACGCGCAGGTCGGCGGGTTCGTAGACACGTACACGTTATACGGCACGACCGTTAATACGTCCAATCCTTTGAGTCCATCCGTGCGTCCCCGCCCGGAACGCAACGGGACCCACATTGCGGCCCAGGCCGATGTCCAAACCCACGGCACAGTGGCAGTCAGCATGAACGGCTCAATCAGCGGCACCGAATACGAAACGACCGTTTTTTCAGGGACGCCCACGAACGACCGGCTGCTGAGCGAGCGACGGATCCGGCTGGGTGGCAATGTGCACGTTCCGGTCGGGTCGGCACAGGGCCGCGTTGATGCCCAGTTCCACTCCGCCGGACTGGCCCCCGATGGAGGGTTTGGTAATGATGTAACCACCTTCGATGGCGGAATCCGAGCCGTACTCTCCACGCGCCCCAACCTCCGCGTACGGGTTGGTGGTCGCTTCCTCGCCACATCGGTGGGTCCGGACGCGGCGCCATCAATCACAGAACGGCGCTCGGCCCGCTTTTTTGCGCCCTCCTTTGCACTCGACTGGACCGCGTCCGATTTCCTCTCAGTTTATCTTCAAAATGAGCCGAGCGTCACGCCACATTCGCTTGCCGATATGCTGCAGGAAAACCCCTACGTGCTCGAGGGGGCGTCGCTGCAGCCTGCGCTCCACACCACCGACACCGAAGGTGGCGTGCGACTCTTCACCGGCGCCCTGCAACTCGTGGCCCATGCCGGTTACCGATATACGGTCAACCGTCAGTACTTCACCAGCACGTCAGACGCTCTTCCGGCTCTTGGTGAGCCGCTGTATGATATCGGTGCGTTGGCTAGCCAATACGGCTCGGCACGGACGATTCGTGCCGGCGCTGAGGTTTCCCTGCAGCGCATGGGCGGCGTCGAGGTGTCCCTAGGCGGCAGCTACCGGAATGCCATCCTCGTAGGGCCCGAGGTAGCTGTACCCTACATTGCCCCGTTTGGCGGATACGCCGTCCTCTCCTACGCCTTTGCGGACCAAAAGGGCCTCATACAGCTAACCGGACGCGCAGCGGGCGCACGGTATGTAGATACGTCCGAGACGACAGAGATCGATCCGTACGTGGACCTTGATGTGAACGCCTCACTCGACCTGACGCCCTCGCTGGGCCTCTTGTTCAGCGTAGAGAACATGGCGGGGGCAGCCCCCCAGCGATGGGCCGGATATCCACAGCCTCCCTTCGTATTTACGTCGGGTCTGCGCGTGCAATGGTAGCTGATTTACGCCAAACTTTGTTCTGTAGCACACGCACCGTATTATCATCTGACCGCCTAGCTAGCTATCGTATGCACCGTAGAGCTGCTCATCACGCACGCCCCTCTCTGGCAAATTAGCATCCACCATGGACCCCGCACTCAACGCAGACGATGTGGCCACCGCCCTAGCAACGGTGGCCCGCCGCTCGCTGGTACGCGGCGAAACCGTTAACTTGCCAAAACTTGGCCGCCTTGAAGTCCGCCACCAGCGGAGCACCATGGAGGAACGGCCTGATGGCAAAACGGTCCTGCGCCCTCCTAAGGATCACGTCGTGTTCATTCCGAGCACCTAAGCTTCATCTCCTCGTTATTCAGTACACGCATGTCTGTCCCGCTTCACGAACAACTTGCTGATGCACTGGGCGTCCCTCCTGATGCGGCCCACTCGGCCCTCCAGAAATACCTGGAAGACGTGCGCGCCCAGGCTGAATCCGGCGATGTGGTGGACATCCCGGGCCTAGGTACGGTATCGGTCGAGGACGGCGCGTTGACATTGACCCCCACCGACGCCCTGCGGGAGGCCGTGAACTATCGCAATGCTCACCTTGAATCGCTCACTGTATCGGAGGCCCCACCTGCTTCCGAGCCCGACCCGGCAGACGAGGCTACCACGATGCAGGACGAGGCGGCGGCTCCTGCTGCCGACGAGGTGGGTGAGCCCGCAGACGAACCCACCGCCGATGATGATGTCGTACCCGACTTGTCAGACGACTGGACCACTGACTTGGACGATGAACCGGTCGACGATGCGGCGCCGACTGAGCAGCCTGCGCCCTCAACCGATCAGGAGGGCGCCACGACGGGGCAGATCGCCGGACTGATCGCGGCAGTCGCGCTTCTCTTTGTGGCGCTTGGCTACCTCGTCACCTCCCAGGGCCTTCTTCCTGGCCTCGGGCCAGGGTCGGAGACGGCAGCTACTGGCCCTTCCGCCCCAGAAACAACCGCCACGCAGGCCCCCTCTGCCTCCGAGCCCGGCCCGGCGAGTCCCGATTCGGCCGACTCCGCTTCGTCGCCGCCTACCGAGGCAGCCCCGCCCACCGAGTCACAAAGTATCGACAGGGCACGCGGCGGATGGACGATCGTGGTGGCTTCGCGGACGCGTCCGGGCGAAGCTAAAGCGGTGCTCAACACGTATCGTGAGCGCTTCAGCGGCGAGGGATTACCCACTGATATCTTGACTGGGGAGACCGGAGGTCAACTTCGCTACCGGATCACCGTGGGCCAGTACGACTCACGCCAGGCAGCCATGACCGCGGGCCAACAGTTGTCCGGACGCATCCCCGACGACGCCTGGCCGCTCGAAATTCAACCGAACTCGTGAGTTCCGTTCTTATCCATTATCCTTTGCGCCGTTTTCCCTCTGACGTTACTGCCCCATGATGCTTCTGCTGCAAGCTGCCGACACTGCGATGGCGGACTCCCTCCAGGCCGCCGCCCAAGCGCAATCGACTTCATTTCTCGAAATGCTCGCCTTGGGCGGCTGGATCATGATCCCGCTGCTCGCTCTCTCCGTGCTTGCCGTCTACCTGTTTGCTGAGCGGCTCTACAAGATCCGACAGGCCGAGACCGATCCCGAGCTCATCACGGATCGAGTGCGGCAGTACGTGCGATCAGGCGACGTGCAAGGAGCTATTGCCTATTGCAACTCGGAGGACAAGCCGATCACTCGCATCCTCAAGCGCGGACTGGAGCGCCTCGGGCGGCCGATCTCGGAGATTCAGGACGCCGTGCAATCTGCGGGCAAGTACGAGGCTTTCGAGTTGGAAAAGCGCACAGATTGGCTGGCGAGCATCTCAGGCGTCGCTCCGATGCTCGGCTTTCTCGGCACGGTAATCGGGATGATCCGGGCGTTCCAAGACATCCAAAACTTGCAGGGGAATGTGAACCCCAGCGTCCTGGCGGGTGGCATCTGGGAGGCCTTGCTCACCACCGCGGCCGGGCTAGCCGTAGGCATCATCGCACTCATCTTCTATAACTACCTACTCAATCGCATCCGGCGGCTGATCAACGACATGGAGCGGTCGGCAACCGACTTTATCGATCTGCTGCAGGAGCCTGTGTCGTCCGACCGCATGTAGTCCGGTGCCGCCCCGCCTTGTTTCCACCGCATAGTTGAGGCTTTCCCCATGCCGCTCGATTTCTCCACCACGCGTGCGCCTGAAACGGCCTTCAGTTTCGCCGGGCTCACCGACATTGTGCTACTCCTCCTCATCTTTTTTCTGCTCACGTCCAGCTTCATCCCTCAGATGGGCATCCGCGTCAACCTACCTCGCACCGACGCGGCAGCCCCTACGGAAATGGATTACGTGACCGTAGCTGTAACCGCTGATGGCGCGTACTATGTTAACCAGGACCGGGTTGAGCGGCCTCAGCTATTGAACGCCGTCCGACAGGCAGCGGGCGACCGCTCGGCGCTGGTCTTGCGGGCCGACCGCAATGCCACAGTCGGTCAGTTTGCAACTGTTGCGTCGGTTGCGCAGGCGCTCAACATGCGGGTGCTCATGGCCACGGAACGGCAGGCTGCCCCTCTGCGATAGCAGCTCAGCGCGTGGCTTATCCGTGCCACCAGTCGCGGTCCAGCGTGCGGTATTGAATGGCTTCTGATACATCTTCAGGTCGGATGTCGGGGGCTTCCTGCAGATCGGCGATCGTGCGGGCGACTTTCAGGATGCGGGTGTAGGCGCGAGCGCTCATCCCCATCCGCTCAATGGCCATCTTCAGTAGATTCCGGCTTCGATTTCCGAGCGCGCAGTGTGCTTTGACGAGGCGCGTTCCCATTTGCGCGTTGCAGTGCACCTGGGGTTGGTCGTGGAACCGGGTGGCTTGCTGGCGACGAGCCGCAATCACCCGCTCGCGCACGTGAGCCGAGGCTTCTCCTTGGCGTGGGGCATCAAGCTCTTCAAATGGCACCGGCGCCACCTCCACGTGCAGGTCAATCCGGTCCATCAGCGGCCCGCTCAGCCGGCTGAGATATCGCTGTACGTGGGCCGGCGCACATACGCATTCACGCTTCGGGTCGTTCAGGTGGCCGCAGGGACACGGGTTCATGCTGGCCACTAGCATAAAGCGAGCGGGGTACTGGACCGTTGATTGTGCCCGACTGATGGTGATAGCGCCCTCTTCTAGCGGCTGGCGCAGCACTTCCAACACGCGCCGTTTGAACTCGGGCAACTCGTCGAGAAACAGCACGCCATTGTGGGCCAGTGAAATCTCTCCCGGCGCTGGGTGGGCGCCCCCACCACACAGGCCTGCGTCCGAGATGGTATGGTGAGGTGCGCGAAACGGCCGTCGCGCCACAATGCCGTGATCAGTGCTCAGCTTGCCGCATACCGAGTGGATCTTGGTTGTCTCTAACGCCTCATCGGTAGTCAGGGGGGGCAGGATCGTGGAGAGGCGGCGTGCAAGCATTGTCTTGCCCGACCCGGGTGGGCCCACCATCATCGCGTTGTGTCCACCGGCCGCGGCGACCTCCAGCGCCCGCTTGACGTTTTCTTGCCCGCGCACATCGGCGAAGTCCAGGTGGTCGTTTCGAGCGGCTTGAAAGAGTTCTGTTGTATCTCGATGAAACCGGTCGGGAGCCCCCTCGGCGGCGGGGTCGGCAAACAGAAGATAGGCCTCAGTGACCGTGCGGACGGGATACACCTCCACGCCATCGACGATAGCAGCCTCTGCCGCATTGTCGAAGGGCACCACTACCCCTCGCTGCCCCTCGCTACGCGCTTTCATGGCCATGGGGAGCACACCTCGCACGGGTCGTACCGTACCATCTAGCGCAAGCTCGCCCATCAGGCAGAACTGATCGAGCCGGTTTGCATCCAGGTAGTCACCCGCTGCCGCGATCAGGCCAACAGCCAGCGGCAAGTCGAATGCCGCGCTCTCCTTGCGCACGTCCGCCGGCGCTAGGTTGATGGTGATGGCGCCTCGCGGCACGGGCAGGCCGCTGTTCTTAAGGGCCGCCCAAATGCGGTCGCGGCTCTCCCGGACGGCCCCGTGAGGCAGCCCGACAACCGTGTACCGGGGCATCCCGCTATCAACATTGGTTTCGATCTCGATGGGGAGGGCATCAACGCCGTGGGTGGTGCTGCTCCAAACGTGGCTAAGCATACTAGCTAAGCGAGATAAAACCTGGATAAAGGTAAGTTGCCTGCCAGACACGCTGTAGCGGCGTTCATAACGCCCAAGCGACCCTCTACCATCATCCTAAAGTGCATGCACTCCGGATAGTGTGTCCACTTGTTGTGAACAAAATCGTCAGACAGCAAGCGCCCTGAGCAATGCGATCAGATTACGTGTTATTTGAGGCCTCCTGCTTACGTCGCAGCATCCGCCGCCGGATGTGTCGGCTAAATGCGGCGTTTTGGGGAGTCGTGGCGCTCGCCACTGGAGCAGGGATGCTGAGCGCTCCGTCGTTTGCATCCTCCCCGATCATCGTGGGGGCCGGTTTGGGAGCATTGGTTTGCGCAGCAGGTGGAATTAGCGGTAACCATTACCTGCTGAGTCGTACAGTCTGGTGCGTACGGGTAACCCCCAACCGACTTATCAGCTACGACTGCGCACGCCGCACAAGGGTTTGGGCGTGGGATGCAATCCAACACGTCGACTTGACCGCAGAGACCTTGCGAATCGTTCAGTCTAGGTACTGGTCTGTATCACTAACAACGCAGTTCGACGACTTTGCTACCCTCGGACACTTGATCTGGCGCCACGCAGAGCAGCACGGCGCCCTGTTTACGATTGACGGGCAGCCGCTGGATGAACTCGATGTACATTCGCTGTATCCAACTATTGTGTGCCATCCTCCTGCCGTCCCTCCAGGCTCCGCCTCCTAAACGGTGACGGCTGCCAGGCTGGGGCTACGATCTACCCTGACTTAGGCAGCTCATTCCTACACCGCGCCCACGTCGATGTGATAGCCCTCTCATACCACCGGCATTTCGACGTCCCCGAAGCAGCAGCCTGCCTCGGGGACGCAGGCCGCCCTCAGCATTGACCCGGTTTCGACGGCAAACCAAGGCCAGGCAGAGGCCCCACCAGTGAGATTGCTCGAGCCCTCGAAGCGGCAATACGATCAGCGTGCTCAAGCTCTCGGACTGGGAGCAACCCGCTAATCAGGGCGAAACGCGACCCACGTCACCCTATTTGGCCCGGGGCGGATGGTCAACTGAGTTTGATCTCCGGGTCGTATCTATACCTCTGGAGTAATTTCCCCAAGAGAGTCACCGTTTGGTCAGTGTTTCGGGCGATGCGCCTGAGCGCAGCAACCACGAGCCCGATGGCTACACCTGACCCGGCGAGCGGGGGGACATACAGGACCATAAATAGCATCTCGAAAGGATTTGGACTAGGCCGTCATCTTGACTGACCGTCGTAATTCGTGGGTGTGTACAAGGCGCTTGGCACCGCTACTCAAGGGATTGAGTACAGAACGGACTGTGGTTGCTTGATAGGTATAGCTGACGGCCTCCAGGTCACGGCTAAACGGATCATCCGGTAGTGTGGTGCCCTACTCCTATCCGCCGGCCGGACGGTACGAAAGCGGTAGCACTGTAGAGGCCGTCTCATACCAGCCCCAGTACCCGCGCTGAATGACACGACCATTCCGCGCTCCTCCCGTCTGGCGGTGAATCAAAAATTTGGGCCCGCCGACGAGTTGGAGGGCCGAGGTTTGGTTGGGCCGAGGGGTTTCAAAACTGCCACGCGTTCTTGCGTAGTCATAGCTTTCCATCTCCTTGGTAAATCGCACCTTGAGATGGTACCCCCGCTCAGGCATCACGAGCATGAAATACCCCGGTGTAGGGGTCGGCTCGACAATATCACGCACGTCGTCAACCGCTCGGTCCCCCATTCCCGTGCGGCCATTCGGCCCCCACTTAACGTCTCTCGAGACCCATATGTCAAATCCTTCCTCGTCCCAGGTGTCGGCTTGCAGGGCGTGAATGAAATGCTCGTACGACCCTTGGTACGTCTCTAGGCGGGCTGCTTGCCAGTCGGCTCGTTGCTCGTCGGAGTCGGCCGCCAGCGTATCGAATTCGACGGGCCCGTACCGCGCGCGCCGGTTGGGCTCCGCGCGGTAGCGAGGCAAGTAAAAGGTTAATTCGTACCCAAGGGCGTCGTTGCGAACCCGAAGCGGCTTCTCGGCCCATGCGATAAGCGCCCCCCCTTTCTCCTTAAAGGACAGCACTTCGGGATTTATGAATGAACAGGCATCCGCATGCGGGGCGTTGCCAAAGAAGGATGCCTGAAACCGCTTGAGGCGCTTGAGCCACTCTGTGCGACTTTGCTCTACAGTCACCCCTTGCATCTTGATTGGCTGAGGGGTGAGCGCAACGTCTAGGACAGGGGGCGCATCGGCTTGGGCCGGCGGGTTGAGTACGACTGTCCGGCTTTTTCTTTTGTACCCCACCATCGTAGTCACCACCGTGTAACGGCCGGGATCCAAGTCCGTGAGGCTAAATGCACCTTCACGGTCGGTAGCAACACCCTGTAGCGTACCGTCGATAAAAACGTGGGCACTAGGGAGCGGCGCCCCGGTGCTTGCATCCGTTACGGTCCCACTCAAGCGGGACTGCGCGGCAGACGGTGAAGCGGCAACGAGAAAACCTACAAATAGGATCGCGAGCGGAATAAGGCGGGGCACATCGATCACGTCAGCTCTTGGTTTTGATTACGTCCACAATTCTAACGAAACCGCCGTGTTGCGAGGGTGCCCATGGCGGCTCCTTCTGATGCATGGCTACATGCCCTCGGGCGAATGACCCAAGACAGTGAAGGCAACGCTGCCTGACCACGGTCACAACGCGTACTGAGCCCTTTACCCCCGTGTGCTGCAGACCGGAACGTAGAGTCACCAGGTGGGAGTAGCCTCCACCCAAGCAGCGTCGATTTCGAGGGGGCGAATCGAGGCGTCAGTCCTGTACGTCGCATGTTGATTCCGAATGCTACCAGACTACATAACACCTGGGTAGGCTGCAACTCCTTCGTCGTCAGATACCACCATTCAACCCGCCGCCGCCCCTCACGGAAAAGGCATGAATGGCTAGAAGCGGAGGAATGCAATCCGATGCGTGTCCGCGTTGAATGTGCATATCGATGCGTGCAGAGAGACTGCGCGACGTTCGTGCGTCTTCGAGCCGCAACCGCGCAGGAGAGAACCGTACTCGATCCCCGGCCATGGCTCACTACCCAGTCCGCCAACGGCCCAACGGGCCCCAGCAGCCTTGGGATGCACAGGTACTAGGGCCCCAGGATGCCAAGGGCCAACGACCTGCTAACCGTGTGAGTTGAAAGCATGAACGCCATTTAATAAGCTGTAACGGTTTTGTATTATGATGCTTCTCCACCCTCTTCATGCCGGAGGCCGCAGTTTGAGCTGAACCGTAAGCCATTATGTGTGATTTCCGTTCCGCTACTACCGATCCAGAGCGTCTTGCCGCCCTGCACCGTTATGACATTGTGGACACGCCCAATGAGGAGGCGTTTGATCACCTTGCGGATCTCGCAGCGCATCTCCTCCAGGCCCCCATGGCCGGCATCCACTTCATTGATGACGCCTGCCAATGGGCCAAGGCACAAGTTGGGACGAGTGCGCGCCGTGTGGGGTTAGACGTTTCGTTCTGTGCGCGTGGGCTCGGGGATCAAAAGCTGCTCATCGTGCCGGATGCGACCGACGACCCCCGCTTTCAAGACAACCCCGCCGTCACGGGCGAGCCTGGCATCCGTTTCTATGCTGGTGCAGCGCTCATCACTCCGGACGGGTACGCAATAGGTCGGCTTTGCGTCATGGACACGTCTGCCCGCCCAGACGGTCTTTCGGACCACGATCGCGAGACGTTGGATAAGCTCGCCACCGTGGTGATGGACGAACTCGGATACCGCGTCCGGCGACAGGAGCGTGAAGAGCAACTACGGCTGATGAGCCGTGCCGTCGAAGACGCCGCCGAGGCCGTCATCATTACAGAAGGCGCCCCGCTCGATGATGATGGCCCGCGCATCGAGTACGTCAATCCAGCCTTCGAGGCCATGACCGGGTATACGGCCGAGGAGGTCATTGGGAAAACGCCACGCCTTCTCCAAGGCCCCGAGACTGACCGCGCGACCCTCGATGCCGTCCGCTCTCACCTGGAGCGCGACCAGCCGTTAGAGGCCACAACGACGATCAACTATCGCAAGGACGGCACCCCGTTTTGGGTCGAGTGGAATATTACCCCCGTTCACGGTGAAGACGGCCAGGTCGACCACTGGGTGTCTGTCCAGCGAGACGTGACCGAGCAACGAACCCGGGAGCGTAAGCTACGGGAAACACGCAAGATGCTTGATCACGTGATTGGGACGGCCAATATTGGAATCTGCGTAACCGACGAAGCCGGCCGGTTCGTGCGCGTCAATGAGGCCTACACCGCGCTGTACGGTTGGAGCGAAGATGAACTGATGGGTCAACCGTTTACACAGGTCGTCCCCCCTGACGACCGTGAACGGGCCCAGTACGCCCATGACCGCTTTATCTACGACGAAGTGGATGAAACCACCGGCGAGTGGATCGTCCAATGCAAAGATGGCACTCACCGTACGGTCCTAGCAACGGCCGGACGTTTCACCAACGAGGCCGGCGATCGATTCAAGGTCACGACGGTGCTCGACATCACCGACCGAAAACGCGCCGAGCGGGAACTGGCTAAACGGGAGGAATACCTGTCGGTGACCTTGAACTCCATCGGAGATGCTGTCATTGCGACCGATACGGCAGGGTGCATCACGCGGATGAACGCTGTTGCAGAAACGCTCACCGACTGGTCGGCCGATGAGGCCAAAGGGCGCCCACTGGACGAGGTCTTCGTAATACACAACACCCGAACGGGCGAGCCTCTCAATAGCCCGGTCGACGATGTGCTTCGGCGTGGGGAAACCGTCGGTCTGGCCAACCACACCGTTCTTACCGCGCAGGACGGTACCAAGCGGCAAATTGATCACAGCGCCGCCCCCATCCGGCGGACGGGCAGTGGCCTCCTAGGCGTCGTGCTTGTTTTCCGAGACGTGACCGAGGCCTACCGGCGCCGTAAGGCCCTCGAAGCCCAGCGCGAGCGGCTGGAGATGGCGCTCATCGGC
>CAYFQN010000002.1:61601-65578 GCA_964345285.1 uncultured Rhodothermales bacterium | reverse complement strand
TGCTCAACCACTACCGGCAGACGAAGAACATGCTCGTCAGCTACGACAAGAACGCAATGGGCTTTTTCTAAGCCGACGCGCTCATCACCGCGTTGCTCCCGGGCGGAGTGGGTCCTTACGACCTGCTCCGCCTTTGGAGCGAAATCTGAGTCTGCTCTCTGGAACGACCCTTCTCCCACAATGTCTACTCCTCGTGTCATCGCAACCGACGAAGCCAAGGCTGTGATCGACAAACTACGCGATCGGTATGGCCCGCTCATGTTTCACCAAAGTGGAGGCTGCTGCGATGGCTCGTCTCCCATGTGCTTTGAAGATGGCGATTTCCGTGTGGGCGACAGCGACGTACGCCTCGGCGAGATTCATGGCTGCCCCTTCTACATGGCGCGCGACCAGTTCGAGTACTGGAGCCACATGCAGCTCACGATTGACGTGAAGGAAGGCCGCGGCGCCAGCTTCTCGCTGGAGATCCCGCTCGGCGTGCGGTTCGTCGTTAAGTCGCGCCTGTTCACCGACGGCGAGGTGGAGGATTTAGAGCCCCTGGAGGCCGTACAAACTTAGACCGGCCTCACACCATGGTCAGCACGATCTTACCCGCGTTGTCGTTGTTTTCCATGCGCCGGTGTGCCGCCGCTGCCTCGGCCCAGTCGAATGTCGAGTCGATCACAGGCTGCAGGGCACCGTCGACGAAGTGCGGCAGGAGATCGGCCGCGAACTCGCTGGTGAGCCGCACCTTGTACGCCCGGCTGCGCGAGCGGAGCGTGGAGGCTAGCAGGTGAATGCGCTTGGCCATCAGCGCGCGCAGGCTGACCTCATTCACCGTGCTCCCCCCCAGTGTGGCAAGCTGAATGATCCGTCCGTCAACGGCTAGTGACGCCACATTTTTGTGGAAGTACGGCGCCCCGACAAAGTCGATCACGATGTCAACGCCTCGACCCGCTGTGACGTCCTGGATGCGCTGGGCAAAGTCCTCGCTCGTGTAATCCATAGTTACTTCGGCTCCGAGGTCGCGGCATACGTCATGCTTCGATGCGGAGGCCGTAATGTACGGATGCGCCTGGGCCTGCCTCACAAGCTGGATGGCTGCAGTGCCCACACCGCTGGCCCCAGCATGGATGAGCACGTGATCCTTGGCCTGCATCTCACCCAGCCAATGGAGCGCTTGGTACGCAGTCAGAAACACTTCGGGGATGGCGGCGGCCTCCACCATCGACAGCCCCGGCGGTATGGCCATCGCCATGTCTTTGTGGATGACGGCATACTCGGCGTATCCGCCCCCGGGCACCAGCCCAAAGACGGAGTCGCCCTCACTCCAGTTGACGCAGCCGGGTCCCATTGCCTCGACCGTACCGGCAATATCGAGGCCCAGAATCTCACTGGCTCCCTCTGGGGGTGGGTACTGGCCCTTTCGCTGGAATGTGTCGGCCCGGTTCAAGGCTGCCGCATGGACCTTGACGAGCAACTCATCGGCAGCCGGCTCGGGCGTGGGATATTGGCCGAGCGTGAGATGTTCGGGGTCGCCTTCGCTGGAAACGAGAACAGCTCTCATAAGGTTGGCGGTTGATGTGCCAAACTGCATGTCGTGAGCGAGGGTACCATGAGGTGCCTCGGTCATTGGTCCCGCAAGCGGGTAACGACATTTATTTCCCCATGGAATGTGCGATGGACCGGGCAGCGGTTTGCGATTTCGGTGAGCCGGGCCCGCTGTGCCTCATCTAGATCTCCCTTGATCTCCAGCTCACGCGTAAAGCGGTCGACCTTCCCTTTCTTCGAGTCACACTCAGGGCAGTCTGCCGCCTTGATTTTCGAATGATTGAGATAGACGGTGGATTCTTCCAGCGGCCAGCCTTTGTGATCAGCATACATACGCAACGTCATCGACGTGCACGCGCCCAGTGCGGCGGAGAGTAGGTCGTACGGTGTGGGTCCGGTGTTCGTCCCACCCAGTGATTCGGGCTCGTCGGCCACCAGCCCATGCCCGCCTGCCATAATTTCGGTGCGGAGGCCGTTGCCGGTGCGCGCAACCACTTCGTTGTCTTCCGGATGCACCTCTTCTTGCATCTCGCGCGGTGCGCTGATGTATTTGCGGGACCATGCGCCTAACACGTTGCCGACAAAGTCTGAATCGGCTGCGTTGGTCAAAAGGTGGTTGGCATCATCGAGAGAGACAAAGCTCTTGGGATGCTTCGCGGCCTCGAAGATGCGGGCCGCATTGTCGATGCCGACGGTCTCATCCAGCGGCGCGTGGCAGATCATTAGCGCGCGGTCGAGCGTGTGGATGGTGTCCTGCATGCGGGTCGCTTCCAGGTCATCCAGAAATTGCTTCTTGATGGTGAATGACCGACCAGCCAGCGTTACGGTAGCCTGGCCACTGGCCTCAATCTCATCTCGCGAATCGGCCAGGAGATGGGCGACATGTTGGGGATCGGCGGGCGCCCCAATGGTAGCTACCGCCCGCACGCTGGGCAGGTGGTGGGCAGCGTGCAGCACGGCGGCTCCCCCCAACGAATGACCAACTAGGATGGCGGGCGCCTCCATCTGGCTGGCCATGAACTCGCCTGCGGCAACCAAATCGTCCACGTTCGACGAGAAGTTGGTATTTGCGAAGTTCCCTTCGCTATCCCCGAGCCCCGTAAAGTCGAACCGAAGCACGGCGATGCCCTGGCGATTCAGTGCCTTGCTGATGCTCCCCACCGCCTTCAGGTTTTTAGAGCAGGTGAAGCAGTGTGCAAACAAAGCACAGGCGAACACCTTCTGGTCAGGCGGGAGATCCAGCCGAGCGGAGAGTGTTTCGCCGTTGGCATTTGGGAAGGAGACGCGTTCAGACGACATAGCAGCGTTGCGACTGGGAGGGGTGGACGCAAGGGTTGAGTCAAGCTGGCTCGCCGACTCATCCTGGTAGGGTATAGAAAACGGCGGATGAGCCACCATTGCAAGCCCGTGGCCTACATGGCCTCATCCACATCGACGGCAGCAAGGTCAAAGTCGTATTGCTGCGTCATCGTGCGCACGCCGTCCTCGAACGTTCGCTCCACAAAGGTGACGTGGTGCGATGTGTCGACAAGCAGCACGGTTGAGCTGCGCGTCCCGTAATTATCGCCCTTGATGAACATGGGCGAGAGCAGCCGTTCGCCGGCTAGGCCTACCCCCGTGTCGGGCAACCGCTCGTCATCGGGCGTCTCCGTGTCGTTTAACAGGTCAAGCAACTGCTCAACGTCCAGCTGCGACTCCTTCTCGATCAAACGGTGCAACTTCCTTTGACCGCGCTCGACCTTCGGCCACGCTGTGTTTAGCAGATGATTGCTAAGTCCGTGCACCCCATGCGGGATGGTACGGATGCCTCCGCCTCGATTGGAGTAATACATGAGCTCATCGGGCGTGCCGACAAGGATGTTGAACCCATTGTACTGCGCGCCATGAGTGGCCACCTCATGGATGTAGGTGCTGGCGGAGGACGCTTCGGTCAGATAGTCAGCCACCAGATGCCCCCGGGAGGGTGCGTCGTCGTGTCGTGCTGATGAGTCACGGTAGTTGGTGATGGCTGCCCATCGGCCCTGCCTCGTAACTCCCATCCATGTGCCTCCGGCTTGCTCGTCCCGGCCCGCTAACAAGTGAGGCGTGTCTTCCCAAAAGGCCGCGGGCGTAGTGGGCCGATCGTAAAACTCATCGCGGTTAGCCGCTACGATCAGCGGATAGTTCGGATGAGCATGGTAGCCGACAAGGACGAGACACATGGCATCAAGGGCATAGCAATAAATCCACCGGCGGAGAGCGCACCGGATAGAATCTCACGCCGGACGAATGGTTCAGCGGGGGGCGCCATGGGAGGCAACATGTAACGCTCCCGTTGCGACCCACGGAACCGCCCCCATTGAGCGGCACAGCAATAGACCGTCACGTCGGCGCGTCAGGAGGGGCTGATGACCCAGCGGATGATGAACCAGCGGATGATGAACCAGCGGATGATGAAGGGCGGTGCC
>CAYFQN010000002.1:8265-61501 GCA_964345285.1 uncultured Rhodothermales bacterium | reverse complement strand
CCAGCGGATGATGAACCAGCGGATGATGAACCAGCGGATGATGAAGGGCGGTGCCCAGCCGGCACAAACACGAGTTGTCCGGAAGGCCGTGTTTCGGCCACTCCGCCGACGCGGACTGGCCGCGGGGCACCACACATCTGAACGCGCAGGACGCCGCGGGCATCGACCAGAACCGTATATGTACCCTCGATGGCTGTCATGGGAGGAAGGCAGAGTGCAGTAGTGGCTCTTCCTACCTACAGCACATGGCGTGCCAATCTGCTGCTGATTACGGGCTCATATCATGAGGAGGTCGAGGAGGCCACCCGCTCAATGGCAAGCAGTTGAGGGGCCGTCTTCCGGTTGACGAACTCGTAGGCCAGCACGCGGGCGTCGGCCTGATCCAGAGAGGCCGCCCAGGCATCGACGGCCTCGGCCTCGGGCTGGCCGCCCTCATGTCCAATGTACTTGACCACCGTCAACACGCCGCCTGGGCGTATGCACCGCAGGGCATGCTCCAATCCACGAAGCGTTGTATCGGGGGCGGTGATCACTGATTTGTCGCTGCCGGGGAGATAGCCCAGATTGAACATCGCTGCATCGACGTGCCCCACGGCCCCCTCAGGCACGTGCTGATCCATATGCTCGTGCCCCACCTCGAAGCAGGTGACTCGATTGGCCAAGCCAGCGGCCTGCAACCGCTTTGTCGTCGCCTCGATGGCAGCATGCTGCACGTCGAAGCCGTACACCTGCCCTCCGGCCCCCACGGCCTGGGCTAGCATCCGCGTGTCATGGCCGTTGCCTACCGTGCCGTCGATGGCTAGGCCGCCGGACGGAATCGCCGGACGGACTATGGAATGAGCCTGGGAGAGAATATCGTTTAGGATCATGTTGAGTACTTGGACCGGGCGCACGCCTTCGCACCGACACAACGACTCAGACAACCGGCAGGTTGCGGCGGGATGCTCTCCGCAGAGGAATCAAACCGCCTCAGCGTGCGTGTGTGATTTCCCACATGTCTCCAAAGGTACCTACCCATGACGGACGTATCTCCTTCCCCTCTTCCTGTGCGTTTTGGTGATGGGCGCGGATATCCCATCCATTTCCGCTCGCTGCGCGAGACCCCAACACTGATGGAGCAGGCGGGATTGTCACCCGGCCGATGTGTGATCGTCACCGACGAACATGTCGCCGCTCACTACCGCTCTCCTTTGCGTACGGCGCTGGCACGCAACGGCTGGGATCCGTTCGACATCGTAGTGCCTGCCGGCGAAGCGACCAAATCGGCCCACCACCTGCAGACCATATATGACGAAGTGCTGTCTGCCGGAATCGACCGAGAGACCCCGTTGCTCGCGCTGGGCGGCGGCGTCGTCGGCGATCTAGCCGGCTTTGCAGCTGCTACCCTGCTACGCGGCGTACCGCTCGTACATCTTCCCACCTCCCTCATTGCCCAGGTCGACAGCTCCATCGGTGGAAAGACGGGCATTAACCACGCCACCGGCAAAAACCTGATTGGGGCGTTTTACCAGCCTACGCTTGTGGTAAGCGACGTACGTACGACCGACACCCTACCGCAGCGCGAGTGGACCAGCGGCATGGCCGAGGTAATCAAACATGCCCTCATTGCCGACGAGGACCTGGTGTCGTTTCTGGAAACTAACATCACCGACCTCCTGCTTCGCCGGACGGATGCCGTGGCCGCTATGATTCGCCGCGCCGCCCGCGTGAAGGTAGACGTGGTGGTAGCCGACGAGTTGGAGCAGGGGCGGCGCGCGATCCTCAACTTCGGCCACACGTTTGGGCACGCCATCGAACGCGAGGCCGGGTACGGCGCCTTCACCCACGGCGAAGCCATTGCCGTGGGCATGCGGGCGGCGCTTTGCCTCTCGCACCGGCTCACCCCGTCGGTTGACCTCGACCGGGCCGATGCTCTCGTACGCACGGTACCCGTGGAGGGAGCCCCCGAGCGGCTCTCCCTGGCCGCCTTGCAGGAGGCGATGATGCACGACAAAAAAAATACGGGCGACACGATCCGGTTCATCGTGCTGGACGATATTGGACAAGCCCGTCTGACGGACGCCCCGACCGAGGCTGACCTTCGCCATGCGTGGAATTTTGCCAAAAGTGCGCGAACATAAACCAACACCCCGTGGTTCGATACGCTGATATTCATAGTGCTTTTTAGGGTACTTTATCGGGCGCGGGTTGATTTCCAGCTCGCTGATCCTCAGGTCTGAGACACCATACCGTGGCGCGATCGCTCCTGCATATTCCCTGGCGCATGGTGAAGGCCGTGGTGCTCGCCACTCTGGTGCTGATCATTCTGTTCTTCGCGGCCACACGCACGCAGGTCGGGCGCAGCGAATTGCGCCAGGAAATCCAGCGCCAGTTTGCCGATCGCTTCGATGGCACCCTAACCATTGGCACGCTGGAGGGCAACCTTGTCAATGACCTGTTCGCGAGCGACATCCGCGTAGCCGCTCCCGACGGACAGACCGTCCTGACTATCGACTCGCTGATCGCCCGCCCCCGGTGGCTCGCGCTGTTCAGCCAGCAGCTCACGTTCCGGGCCGTGACGGCCATCGCTCCGGAGGCTACGCTCCACCGTGACAGCGACGGCCAATGGAATGTGCAGAAGGCTTTCGCAACGGCCATACCGCCAGACTCTGCCAGGAGCGCCACCTCGTTCTCACTAGCAGATCTCCGCATCGTCGATGGAGCCGTGCGGTCTACCCGCGACGGGAATGCCCCATCGCCTGTGGCGACAAACTGGCTCTTCGACTACACGCGGGCTCAACTGGAAGACCTAGATGCGCACGTCACGGTGCAATGGCAACCTGGCGAAGAGCTGGTAGACCTTTTTGGCGTATCGGCTACGCTCCCCTCGCACGACCTTCGGCTTCAGCAGCTGCAGGGACAGATCTTGGGCGACCCGGAGCATTGGACCCTCAACCAGCTCACCGCGCAGCTCGGGTCGACGGACCTGTCGGTGAGCGCTGAACTCCCCCGCACGGCGTGGCAGGCGATGGATGCTGCCGACACGGACCCGACGAGCCTGGTCGTTGACGCCACTGCGGACCCCGTCGACTTCGATGAATTGCGGCGCCTGATGCCTCGGCTTCCGCTGGCCAGTTCGGCGCGCGTGAACGCCCAACTGAGTGGGCCGGTGTCAGGTTTGGTGATCGAATCGCTCACGGTGGCCCACAACTCCGCGGAAGTCACGCTCGAAGGCACGATCAATGGCCTCCCGGACCAGCTCGACTACCAACTCGACCTGGCTGGGAACCAGCTCACGCAGGAGCGCTTGCTTGCTGTCGCGCCGTCTCTACCGATCGACCGACTGGGCCCCCTCGGGACCGTTGCGTTCTCGCTGTATGGAACGGGGGTTATCCCCTTCCACAGCGACACGCTCGACTTTCGCACCGCCACCGAATTTGACGTGAGCGGTCCCACTGGACGCGTAGCGGGTACGATCGATCTGGCGCGCCGCCCCAATCAGCCCATCGAATACACCGGCCAGGCCCGCGCGGACTCGCTTGACCTATACCCGTTCGTCCAGCGCCCCGCGGCCCAGACTGCCTTGACGGGCAGCGCGCAGTTCGCGGGTCGAGGCATTGACCGCCAATCGGCGACGGGAACAGTCGACGTGGCTCTCGATGCTTCGACGGTGGCCGGGCGTGCTCTCGACTCGCTGACGGCTCGGATGCAGGCTAGCCAGGGGCAGTTCAGCGGCGGCATGGAGTTGTGGCATGACGGGGAGGGATACCTCCGCGCGGATGGCGCCATCGACCTCCTACCGTCTCGTCCCACATACTACGCTACGGCCTCTGCGGAGCAGCTCAACCTAGACTGGTTCCCAGGGGATCGACTTCCCACCACCCAGCTCACCGGACACGTTGAGGCGCGTGGAGCCGGTATCGCTCCTGAGTCGGCCCTAGGCCAGCTTACGCTGCGTGTTGACTCGTCCTCGGTGCAATACGCGGATGGGACGCGCCTTATCCCCCCGCACCAGACCACACTGCGCCTTGCCGACCGCGCGTCTGACGAGCCCCGGATTGAATTGGCGGGTGATGCCGCCACCCTGCGCGTCCACGGCGACGTGGCGTTCAAGCCCCTATGGGCCATCGGGAATCTCTGGGCTCGTTCTATGGCGGCAGCCAGTCGTGCAGAATACAACAAACCATACAATCCGCCGCTGGCCTCGGCTTCGGCAGCTTCCGCCCTGCTGGGCACCGGCTCGTCCCCTTCGGTTGCCGAAAGCGACGTCGTGGCTGCGTGGCAGAATCGCGCCCGCCGTGCACTACGCACCGCGGGCCTGCCGTCCGACCTCACAATTGAGACGACCTTTACCGTGAAGCGGGCCGACATCTTGGAAGCCCTCTTGCCTTTTGTCCCCCAGCTGCGCACCGACTTAGAGGGCCGCGTGGCCGTAACCGCAGGAGCCGACCATATGACCCTGCAAAGCCACTTCGCTGGCAATACCTTTGCAGCCGCACAGCTTTCAGCCGACAGTGTGATGGTGCAGCTCGATGCGGCCGCCTCCCTGCGTGCTCCCCTCGCGGAGACGTTCTCAGCGACCCTGCGCGTCTCAGGTACGGCGGCCCGGCTCGGCTCGGTGGACCTTCGAGCCCCCAAGCTAGCTATGGAATACCTCGACCGACAGGGCACGCTGGAGGCTGAATCCGCGCGCAATGGGTCAACAGGCCCATTTCGCCTGTCCAGTACGGTGGAGCTGCTGCCAGACCGGAATGAACTCACCATTCGGGAGGTGTTCTTCAAAGCCGATGAGTACGCCTGGGCAACCACCGAACCAAGCATCATCGATGCGTACGCCAACGCTCTGGTGGTCCCCGGCCTCCAGCTGAAGAGCCGGCACCCAGCCAACAACCAAGTGCAGCTCGTGCGGATCAACGGCACGTTCTCGTCGGCGCCCAGCGACACGCTGCAGGCGACAGCTGAACGCGTCCTCCTGCAGCCCTTTTCCGAACTGGCTGGGATGAACCGGCCGCTCGGCGGGTCATTGAATGGCGCCCTGGCAGTGACAGGCGGATGGAGTGCCCCCCGCTTCACGAGCGACATGCATGTCGACTGGTTAACCTTCGACCGCCGGCTGCTCGGCCGCCTGGCGTTTGCCACCCGATATGAGCTCGGCGCCCCCGATTTGCTGCTCGATGCGTCGTTGCGATCGGTCGACCATGAGACGCCCCGGTCGACCGTCCCCGGCTACATGCCGTACCAGCCGCGCCGGGCCGAACCCAACCGGATTAACGTCAGCGGCCGGATCCGACTGGATGGCGATGCTACATCGCAGGCCGCCTTGGCCGATCGCTCCGCCGATGCCTTGGACCTGTCTCTCAGCGTCGAGCGCGCCGACCTCTTCTTTTTCGAGTATATCTTTCAGGATCAGGTCACAAATGTATCGGGCTACCTCTCGGGGCGCGGGCGCATCCAGGGGACGTTCCAGCGCCCACGCTTCTCGGCCAACCTGTACGCTGTCGATGGCCAGTTCGACCTGCCGGAGTTCAACCTGCAGTACGACCTGGAAGGCCCCATCGCGGTTGACGCCGAGGGCATCAAACTGAATGAGGTGAGCGTGCGGGGGCCGGATAATGGGATGGCCTCGGTATCCGGCGCTATCTTGTTTAACGAGTACGCGTACTTTTCCTTCGATCTCGCTGCCACCCTGCAGGAGATGCGCATCATCGACGTGGCGCAGTCACAGGACCTTCCCTTCTACGGCAGCATTTCGGCATCGGGCGACGTAACGCTTACGGGCCCCCTCTCAGGCGCGACGCTCCGCACGACCAATGCGCGCACCACCCCTGAGAGCGAACTGTTCATTCCGGTGAAGGAAGGCGAGATTGCTGACGACAGTGGGTTCATCATCTTTGCCGACTCAACGGGGCAGATCCCCGACTTGCGCGCGGTAACCCAGCGCGAGAATATCCTGGACGATCGGCCGCAGGGTGAGCCCTCATTTTTGGAGGCGCTAGATCTAGAAATCAACCTGCTGGCGCCGGAGGGCTCCACCGTCAACCTGGTGTTCGACCCACTGCTGGGCGACGTAGTGACCGCCGTTGGCGTGGGCCGAATCCAGATTCAACGCCGAGAAGGCGAGTTCTTCACGTACGGCACGCTGGAAGTCAACTCGGGCGAGTACCTGTTCACTGCCGGTGAGGTGTTTGTCCGCCGCTTCCTGATTGATGGCGGGACCATTACGTGGGATGGCGACCCAACCAATGCACAGCTTGACCTGGACGCCTCCTATCGCACCCGGGCCTCGACGGCCGGGCTGGCCCAGAACCTGCAGCGGCAGCGCATCCCTGTCGTGATCCAGCTCGACATCACGGGCCGGGTCGCCTCGCCCCGCGTTGACCTCAGCCTGGCCATCGACTCGCGCGATCGCAACACCTCGTTCGTGGGCGAAGCGCTCCAGAGCCTCTTCAACCAGCCGGACCTGGCCACCGACGACCTGGCCACGGAGTACGCCACCAGCGTGCTGCTCACCAATACGTTCTTACTCACCACCTCGGCGGTCACCAACAACCAAAGCGCCGCAGGCGGGGCCAGTGACCGCCTGACTGACGCTGGCAACCAACTCGCCTTCAATAGCGTGTCCCAACTGGTGGCCAGTCAACTGAACCGATACCTGAGCGAGGCACTGCCCAACCTGGACGTTAACCTGGGCGTGCAGGGCGAGGACCCGCAGGATCTCGATGTGATCTATGGCGTGGCGCTCCGGCTCCTTGATGAGCGGCTCATCATCCGCGGCGAGGGCGTGTACCAGGGCGACGAGCCGCAGCGCCGCCGGGCCGAGGGCCTAGAGGGCGAGTTCGTCGTGGAGGTCCGCCTCAGCCGCAACGTGTCTGTTGAAGCCTTCTATCGTCGCTCGGGCGATGACCTGCTGAACGACCAGACCCTTACGAGCACCACGGGAGCAGGCCTCTCGTACCAAACCGAGTTCACGACCTGGCGCAGCTTCTTCCGCCGGCTGTTCGATTGGTTCATCCCCGACTCGGATGATGGAGCCGCTTCGGCCGAGGCGCTTCAAACCCCGTCGGACTCGAGCGCGTCCAACGAGTAACCCCCGGTCGCTTGATGCACACTCTGCTAATTTTCCACCATCCAGGGACCAACGCCTGCCGATCCTGATTGGGCATGTGTTAGCGCGCCCCAACGACTGCCGCCATCACTCTCCTATTCTTCCACGTATACCCGGCATACCGACTGTGAGCGAGACGACAATGAAAAGCAGAGACGCCATTCGCGACGACATTCTGGCGTTTCTGCGCGATCACCCCAACGAGACCTTTCGGTCGCACGACATCGCCAAGGGATTGGCGTACGAGGACGACGAGCTTTTCTTCACGTTCGAGGAGGTTCTCCACGAGATGCGACGGGCGGGCGAGGTGCGCACCGTCGGCCGCAAGTACACCCACCGTGAGCAGCACAACCAGGCGGTCGGGCGGCTCTCCGCGACCGCGCATGGCTACGGCTTTGTGCAGTCGGCCGAGCACGAGGAGGAGTTTTTCATCCGCGAGTACAACATGGGGACGGCCCTGCACGGCGACATCGTCCGGGTGGCGCTTGGCGCCCAGCCCAGCCCCGACAAGAAGCGCGAATGCGAGGTCGTTGAGGTCGTCGAACGGAAGCGAACGCAAGTCGTCGGCACGTTTCAGCGGCGTGGCAACTTTGCGTTCGTGGAGCCGGACGACCAGCGCATCGTGCAAGACATCTTCGTCCCCAAGGAAGCGTTCAACGGCGCCCGAGATGGCGAAAAGGTGGTCGTCTCGATCGACAAGTTTGAGGATCGAAAAGCCTCACCGGAAGGCCGCACCCTGCGCGTGATCGGCCCGAGCGACGATCCAGAGGTCCGGGTCCTGTCGTTGGCCATGAGCATGGACGTCCGTGCCGACTTCCCCGATGGGGTGGAGGCTGAGGCGGCCGGCATCTCCACCGAGATTCCACAGCAGGAAATCGACCGTCGCCTCGACCTGCGTGACAAGATGGTCTTCACCATCGACCCGGTGGATGCCAAGGACTTTGATGATGCCATTCACATCGATGAACTCGATAATGGGCATTACGAGGTGGGCGTCCACATCGCAGATGTTAGCCACTACGTAAAGCCAGACTCACCCATCGACGACGAAGGACGGACGCGCGCTACGAGCGTGTACCTCGTCGATCGGACGATTCCGATGCTGCCCGAAAAGCTGTCGAACGTGGTGTGCTCGCTCCGGCCTCACGAAGACAAGCTGGCCTTCTCCTGCATCATGGAGGTGAACCGGCACGGTGAGGTGGAAGATTACTCGATCCGCGAGACGGTCATCCACTCGAAGCAGCGCCTGACGTACGACGAGGCCCAACAGTTTATCGATGGCGGCTACCCCGAAGATCCGGTAGCCGAACACGTCGTCCGCGCCGCCCGCCTTGGTCGGACGCTCACGAAGAAGCGCATGCGCGAGGGCTCCATCGACTTCGACTTGCTGGAGGTTAAGGTGATTCTCGACGATGAGGGCCACCCGGTCGACATCGTGCCCAAGCACCGGATGGAGTCCAACCGCCTCATCGAAGAGTTCATGCTGCTGGCCACCCGTACGGTGGCCCGCCACATCGACGAAAACCATGCGGGCCGGCAGGCAACCAACGGTCAGACGCTGCCCTTCGTCTACCGGGTCCACCCGGAGCCAGACCCGGAGAAGGTGAAGGATCTCATCGAGTACGTGCAGCTCTTTGGCTACGATGTGGACGTGCAGCATGGCACCATCCCGTCGAAGGAGATGAACGACCTCATCCAGGCGATTAAAGGCCAGCCAGAAGAGGACGTCATCGAGCGGTCGGCACTACGCACGATGTCGAAGGCGATTTATGATATCGAAAACATTGGCCACTACGGCCTCGGATTTTCCAACTATTCGCACTTCACCAGCCCGATCCGCCGTTACCCCGACCTCATCGTACATCGCCTGCTCAAGCATTACGCCAAGGGCGGCCAGCCCGTTGATGCCTCCACGCTGAAGGCGATGTGTGAGCACTGCTCTGAGCAGGAACGCAACGCCGAGCAGGCCGAACGCGAATCGGTGAAGCTCAAGCAGGTGGAGTACGTACAGAATCACGTGGGCGACACCTTCGATGGCGTCGTGAGTGGCGTCACAAAGTTTGGCGTCTTCGTCCAGATGACGGACCTGCTCGTTGAGGGCCTCGTGCATGTGCGCGACATGGACGACGACTACTACACGTATGATGAATCGACTTTCACGATGACGGGCCGCAACACCGGCAAGCGTTACCGCCCGGGGGATGAGGTGCGCGTCCAGATCGTTGGCGCGAACGTCGAGAAGCGCGAGGTCGACCTTCTCTTCGCCTGACCCGTCCTCCCGTGATTCGCACGCCCCCTGCCGTGGGCGGCAGCAGCAGCGGTTCCCGTGGCCGTGGCTGCACCACTGGTTGACGCCACCACTGGTTGACGCCGCCATAGGTTTTTGTTAACATGGTGTTAACTATGTGCCCTGGTTTCCACCGACCAGCTGGCACACCTACGACGGGGCCTACGCGCCCCGCTCCCATCACCAAACCTCTGCGCGGGTCACCGTTTGCACCATGGCGGATCAACAGGAGCAGTGGGTTATCCGAATTCGACGCGGCGACCGTGACGCGTTCCGGACTCTGTTTGACGTCTACTATGGCCGTTTGTGTGCGTTTGCCGTTGAGTATGTTGGCTCGATCGATCGGGCCCGGGACGTAGTGCAAGATGTCTTTCTAACCCTCTGGGAACGCCGGGCGGATTGGGTCCTTCACGGCTCACTCACGTCTTATCTATACCAGTCGGTTCGCAACCGATCGCTGAACGCGGCTCGCAACCGAGCCACACGCCGCCGCGCCTACCAAGCCCATCGTGAACGTCGCCCGCACGTCTATGGCCGGACCGGTGAAGATCAGGCCTACTACCATCAACTCTCTGAGGCCATTCATCACGCCATCGATCAGCTTCCCCCCCGGCGCCGCATGGTCTTCCTGCTCCACCGGCAGCATGACCTAACCTACGCCGAGGTGGCCCAAACCATGGGTATTACCCGCAAGACGGTTGAAAACCAGATGGGGCGCGCGCTGAAATTTCTCCGGAAGCGAATCCACGAAGATATGCAGCCGGAGTGGTAGGCCACAGCCCCCCAACTCTGGTGAGGATTCCTGCATCCCTGCCTCATGCCTAGCGTCGAGGGCCCTTGCTGTTCTGAGCGCGACGTCATCAGCTCCGTTCTACTTTTTTTCGTGGGAGCGTGGGGGGATGGTGGGGGTCGCCGTGTCTTATAGGGTGAGTCATCACGGCAATCCTCTGTGCGATGAGCAACTCTGTAGACTGGGCGGTTCTGGCACGTTACCTCGCCGACGCATGTACGGCGGAGCAGGCGGCGACCATTGACGCGTGGGTGGACGCCGATCCAACCCGCCGTCAGCTCATGGACGAACTCAAGTCTATCTGGGCAGCTTCCGATGCCCCCGTCCCTACGCTGGATGATGCCACGCTGGAGGCCGACTGGAACCGGTTGGCCATCACGATGGATGCCACAGAAACGCCGGCTGTCCCACCAACTGCCGCTAGTCGCCCCGACCGTGCAGCACACCGACGACGCCCTACGCGGTCTCACGTATCGGCGCTGCAATCCTCCCTTTATATCCTCGCTGCCTTGTTACTTGTCGGCGGAGCGTGGCTAGGGTGGACACAGTGGGGGCTCGTCCAATCCACGCCTGCCATGCGCGAGGTAATCGCTGAGCGCGGCGAGCGGGCCAACATCCAACTGGTTGATGGTACCCGCGTGACGCTCAACGTGGATAGTCGGCTGCGTCTGCCGACCTCCTTTTCGCCCGACGCACGCACCGTTTACCTGGAAGGTGAAGCGTACTTTGACGTAGCGACTGACTCCACGCGCCCATTCATCGTCCGTGCGAACGACGCCGTCATTGATGTGCACGGGACGTCCTTCAACGTTCGCTCGTACCCCGAAGACCGGCGTGTACACGTCGCGGTGGTCGAAGGAGCCGTGTCATTGCGCTCCCGCCAGAGCGCGCAACAAACGCCCGGCGCGCGGTTGGAATCCGGGCAAGTCGGTCAGTTGACTGAAGATGCCCGCGTGACCACTGCTGCAGTCACGGACGTGAGCTCGCTGCTGGGATGGATGCAAGGGCGCCTCGTGTTTCAGGAGGCTCCTCTGCCTGAGGTAACGGCGCGCCTCGAGCGGTGGTACAACATGCGGTTCCACCTTGCCGCCCCCCGCCTAGACTCCCTGCGCCTGACGGCCAACCTGAAGAGCCGTTCCGTTGAGAACGTGCTCGAGGTCGTATCCGCCTCGCTAGGGATCCAATACCGTATTCAAGATAACACCGTGACGCTAACCGACCGTACCGACCCTGCCTCACGGATCAAGTAATTGCTGGTTTCCACAAGTAACGAGGACCTTATGCAATCGACGCCTTACACCCCACCCGCTACCCGCTCCACCTGGATTGCGTCGCTCGTGTGCGCCCTCCTGCTCGGCGTGACCGTTCCGTCGGCGCTAGGGCAAACGCTCGCGCAGGCCGACCAGATGTCAGCAAAACAAGAGACATCCACTGCCCGCCTGCTCTCTTTGCTGAATGGGGACGCCACCATGCCGGCCCTGCAGCGTACCGTGCGCCTTGATCTGCACGACGTCCCTTTCGAACGAGCGCTGCAGACCATCGCCTTTCGGGCCGACTTCGGAGTGTCGTACAACCCGGCTCTGATTCCGCAACGCACCATTACGCTGCCTAGTGCCCAGCGCTCTGTGGAGGCGGCGTTGCACGCTTTAATTGACGGCACAGACCTCGACGCCCTCATCTCTCCGCAGCGCGAGATCATCATCGTGCCGCGACAGGACGTGGAGGCCCTGCGCGATGAGGCGACCAATGACTTACAGGCGTGGGCCCACTCTGACCTGACGCGTATTCAGCCGCGGGGTACCATCGCGCTGGTGAATCAGGTGCAGACGATCACGGGGCGAGTGACCGACGCGGCAGATGGGCAACCGCTCCCCGGCGTCAACGTGGTCGCGCAGGGCACCACCGTGGGGACCACCACGGACGCGAATGGCGAGTACGAAATCGACGCGCCGGACGATGCCGAGGTGCTCGTTTTCTCGTTTGTAGGGTATATCACCCAAGAAGTCGCCATCAACGGGCGCACGACGATCAACGTCCAGCTCCAATCTGATGTGGAAGCCCTTGAGGAGGTCGTAGTCGTTGGGTATGGCACGCAACAGCGCGCTGAAGTCACGGGCGCCGTGTCCTCCGTTTCGGCGCAGGACGTGCAAGACCTCGCTGTCGAAAGCTTCGAAACCGCCATCCAGGGCAAACTGGCCGGCGTTGAGGTCCGGCAGGCGACGGGTGAGCCGGGGGCCTCCCCGACCATCCGCGTGCGCGGCACCGGCTCCATATCGGCCGGTAACGATCCTCTGTTTGTGATCGACGGCCTCCCCGTCACGCGCGATGAAGGAGCGCAAGGGAACCTGTTTCGCCGGCGCTCAACCTTCACGCCACCCACCCTCAATCCGCTGGCAACGATCAACACGAACGACATCGAGTCCATTGAGGTCTTGAAGGACGCGTCAGCTGCTGCCATTTACGGCTCGCGCGGTTCCAATGGTGTCGTTATCGTCACGACGAAGAAGGGTTCGCGGGACGGGGCACCGGTTGTTCGCTACAATGGGTTCTACGGCGTTCAGTCGGTCACGAACGTACCCGACATGATGAACTCGCAGGAGATTGTTGACTTCACAATCGACGCCCGCAATAACAACTACATCCAGAAGTACGGGGGCGCCCCGCCGAATCCACGCACCAATCAAGGGCGCCCGGATGACGGTTTTGTACTCATTCCCGAGAAGTACATTGAGTACGATCAGGGAGAGCGCACTACGAACACCGACTGGCTAGACCTCATCACCAAGCCGGCTCCCATGTACAGCGCGAACCTGTCCGTCTCAGGCGGGAGCGATAATGTGGGCTACTTCGTGTCCGGCGGCATCTACCAGCAGGACGGCATCATCAGCGGCTCCGACTTCGGGCGGTACAGCCTGCGTGTGAACCTAGAGGCCGATCCGGTGGACTTCGTACGCATCGGCGCCAACCTGAGCACCTCGCTGTCTCAGCAAAACCGGTTGCCCGCCAGCGCGCCGTACTTTGCCCGCCCGCCGGGCATCGTGTACTCGGCGATGGTTCACTCACCCGTCATCGAACCCTTTAATGATGACGGCACCCCCAACCAGCGCAATGGCCAGTCCTTCCTTGGAGGAGGCACCACCTCAGCCAGCAACCCGATCGCCATTCGGAATGCAGTGAGCGAGGACCTGGATCACCACCGCACGTTCGGAACGACCTATGCCGAGTTCGATCTGGGGTACAACCTGGCGCTTCGAACACAGTTGGGCGCTGACCTATCGGATTACACGCGCAACTTCTACCGGGCCAACAGCCTGCTCTACCGGACGGCTCCCCAGGGAGAGCCATACGCGCAATCCGGATCGTCGCGCACTTTCAGCTGGCTCTCCGAGAATACGCTGACTTATGACCGGGACTACGGAGACCACAGCGTGAACGCGCTGCTAGGGTTCACTGCTCAAAAAGAGCGGACCGATCTCAACAGCATCATCGCGCAAAACTTCCCCGACGATGAAGTGCCCACCATCAACGGCGGTCAGGTCACCGACGGGACGAGCACCGCCGAGGAATGGTCGCTTCTCTCCTACCTGGCCCGTGTGAACTACGGCTTCCAGCAGAAATACCTGCTGACCGCCACGCTCCGTGCCGACCGCTCGTCGCGGTTTGGCGCGAACAACCAGACGGGCGTCTTCCCCTCGGCCTCGTTCGGATGGCGGATCTCAGAAGAGTCATTTATGCAGGACGTGCGCTCGGTCAGCGACTTGAAGCTGCGCGTCAGCTACGGCGTAACGGGGAACTTCCTGATCCCGAACTACGGCTCCTTCGGCCTGCTGGGTGCGTCGGACTACATCAACGGCAGCCAGAACGTGATCAGTGGCGTGGCGCCTGGGTCCATCGGCAACGACGACCTGACCTGGGAGACGACCCGCGAGCTGAACGTCGGGCTAGATGCGGGTTTCTTCAACAACCGCATCTCGTTGGCCGCTGATTACTACCAAAGCACGACCTCGGATCTACTGCTGAGCGTGAGCCTTCCCGCCGCAACCGGCTTCGAGACGTTTCTCACCAACATCGGCGAGGTCGAAAACCGCGGGCTCGAGTTCGTTCTAACCACGGAGAACCTGGTGGGCGATTTCAGCTGGACAACCGATATCAACTTCTCAACCAACCGGAACGAGGTGACGGAGTTGGGGCCTGAAGGCGCTCCGATCCTGAGCTCCGGCGCGGCGGGCTTGCGGCACATCACGCGGATTGGCAGCGAGGTGGGCAGTTACTACGGCTACGTGGTCGGTGGCGTGTACCGCGATCAGGCCGCCGTGGACAATGCGTTACCCGACACGGAAGCCCCCGACCCCGCGCCGGGCGACTTTTTCTTTGAGGACATCAACGGCGATGGCGAAATCACGCCGGACGACCGTACGGTAACGGGTAGCTACTTCCCGGACTTCACCTATGGAATCACCAATAGCTTCCGCTATCGTGGATTCGACCTCAACGTCTTCATCCAGGGCGTCGAGGGCCGCGAAATCTTGAACCTTACGAGCCGCCACATGAAGAACGGCGAAGCCAACTTCAACAGCTACGCCATCTTCAACGAGCGGTGGAAGTCGCCCGAAGATCCCGGCAACGGTGACGTGCCCCGCGCTGACCGGCAGACGGGCCTTCATGGTAATAACAACCGTCCCTCCTCTTTCCAGGTGGAGGACGGCTCGTACATCCGCCTGCGCAACGTCACCTTGGGATACTCCTTCCCGATTACGTTCCTGGGCAGCGAAACGCGCCGCGCACGGATGTATGTATCGGGGCAGAACCTGCTCACCATCACCGACTACCTCGGCTTCAATCCGGAGGTGAACCTACAGTCGACCCCGCTCACACCGGGCGAAGACTACGGGGCGTACCCACTCTCTCGGGTATTTACGCTGGGGGTTGACCTGACGTTCTAACCCTCCCCTCCTCGCCCCAACGCGACCTCCACCACCGGACCTCCCTTTGTCATGACTGGACGCACGGACATCATGCACCGCAAACCTTTCCTTGCTTTTCTTTTACTCGCCTTTTTCTGGGCCGGCTGCGACGGCTTCACGGACCTGGCGCCTATCTCCCAGCGGAACGTCGAGGAGTACTACGACCAAGCGCGCGACTTCGAGGTCGCTCTCAATGGGACGTACGATGCCCTCCAAGAAGACGGCACGTATGGCCGCAACTATTGGATCCTGACCGAGATGCGCTCCGATAACACGGACCAAGGTGCCGACGTAACGGGTCTCGCTCGGGCACTGGCTGTCATCAACGACTTTGAGGAGTCCACGACGAGCGAGGTTATCCAGAGCGCATGGTCGGCCTCGTACCGGGGCATCGAGCGCGCCAATGTGATTCTCGACCGACTGGGCACGTTTGACGGCGAGGAGTCATTCGAGAACGAGATTCGGGGCGAGGCCCTCTTCATCCGGTCTCTGCTGTACTACAATCTGGCCACCACCTTCGGCCGGGTCCAACTCAAGCTGGACCCCACGCCCACGTCGGATCCGGGAAGCAGTGCCCAGCAGGGTATCCAGGTGGGCAGTCCCAGTGAGGTGTACACGCAGATTGCCGCCGACCTCGAAGAGGCCCAAGGTTTGCTGCCCGCTTCCCGACAGGATGAGATCTACCGCGCTACCAGTGGTGCGGCCAATGCGCTGCTCGGCAAGGTATATCTTACCCTGGGTCAGGCCGGCGACGCCCAGACCGCTTTGGAGCGCGTAGTGAGTAGCGGCAACTATGAGCTGCTGCCGGATTACGCCGACCTGTGGGGCCTAGAAAACGAGAACAATGCGGAGTCGATTTTCGAGGTCCAGTACAGCACGGCCAACCCGAACGAAAGCAGCAGTTTCACCAATACCTTTGCGCCCGCCGACTATACGATACCGGGCGTTGGGCCCCTCACCGGGGAAGGGCAAGCCGAGAACCGCCCCACCGAATCGATGGAAAATGCCTATGAGGCCGGGGACGAACGGTTCGCGGTGTCCATGGGCACCCAGTACACCGATGCCAACAGCGGCGAAACGGTGGAAGATCGTTTCATCCGCAAGTTTGAAAGCCAACCGTTTGCCGATGGCCAGGCCGGCAACAACTGGCCCGTGCTTCGCTACGCGGATGTGGTGCTCATGCTGGCCGAGGCGGTAGGCGGCAGCGATGGCACCGGGACGGCGAGCGACGGGCGCAGCGGTTGGGACCTGATCAACGACGTGCGAAATCGCGCCGGCCTTGCCGACGTCACGCAGGATAACTTTTACGAGCGGCTGCTGCAGGAGCGCCGTGTGGAGCTGGCCTTCGAGAACCACCGCTGGGCCGACCTCAAGCGGTTTGACGCGCAATACGGCATCAGCCTCAGCAGCGCGTTCGAGGAGGGCACCGTTACGCCCGACCGCCAGCTGTTCCCCATCCCGCAGCGCGAAGTCGACGTAGCTGGACTGAGCCAGAACGACCTGTAGGAATTTCCGGAGCGATTCGACCTTGATCCGTCCATCCGATTTGTGGATCCCGGCGCGATGGCATATGCTGTGGGTCAGTGCTGCATAGACTGGCCCACAGCCGCGCCATTGCAGGACCTCATCGGATCGCCCACGGTTCACCCCGCACTTATGTCTCATTCCGCACCCGCCCCCCGTTCGCCGCATGAACGGTCTCGTTTCATTTTTTTCGGCGCTCACCCCGACGATTGCGAGGACAAAGCGGCCGGAACGGCTGCCCTCCTCGCACAGGCCGGCCACCAGGTCAAGTTCGTCGCGCTCACCATGGGCGACAAAGGGCATTACGAGCAAAGTGGTCAGCCCCTCGTCCAACGCAGAGCGGCTGAAACCCGGGAAGCCGCCCAGCGCCTCGGGATTGCGGCCAGTGATATTTTGGACCACCCCGATGGCGAACTCATGCCCACCCTGGACGCCCGCAAGCAGGTCATTCGGCTGATCCGCGAGTGGGAGGCCGACGTAGTCGTCAGCCATCGCCCCAACGATTACCACCCCGACCACCGCTATGGCGGACAGATCGTGCAGGATGCAGCCTATCTCGTGCAAGTGCCTCACATGCTGCCCTCCGTGCCGCCCACGTCGTCAAACCCCGTGTTTCTCTACTTTCAGGATGATTTTCAATATCCATACCCATTTCGGCACGACGTGGCCGTAGCCACTGATGACGTTGCCAATGATCGCCTGGCGTCCCTGGACGCACACGCCTCGCAATTTTATGAGTGGCTGCCTTGGGTAAGTGGCGAACTAGACGCCGTACCTGCCAACCCAGCAGCACGCAAAGAATGGCTGGCCGCGTGGTGGCACCGCCCCATTCCGGACGCTCAGCGCGATGCGTTAGCGACGTGGTACGGCGCCGACCACGCCGACACGATCCAGCACGCGGAATCCTTCCAGGTTGCTGAATACGGCCGCCAGCCATCTGAGTCTGAGTTGCAGGACCTGTTTCCGATGCTCGGCATGTCTCCGCACACCGAAACCTCTTGACCCGGCTCCCCTATCATCTTCTTAATGCCAACCTTCTCCTGATCTCATGAAACGTATATCTCTCATTACGCTCTGCGTCAGCCTTCTGCTGGGGCTCGCGGTAGCTCCCCCGTCCCACGCCCAAGACGACGCAGCGGATGACCCCGTACGCGTTATCGCCATCTTCGCCCATCCGGACGATGCCGACTACAAGATGGGCGGTACCGCAACGCTGCTTGCCCGGATGGGCCACCACGTCAAGTTCCTCTCCCTCACCAATGGCGATGCCGGCCACTACAAGGAAGGCGGCGGCGTCCTCGGCCAGCGTCGGCGTGCCGAAGCTGAGGAGGCCGCTCGGCGGCTCGGCATCGAGGAGTACGAGGTGTTGGACTATCACGATGCCGAGCTGATGCCGACACTCGACGTTCGGATGGACGTGATTCGCGCCATCCGCGAGTGGGATGCCGACGTCGTCCTTGGCCTGCGCCCGAACGACTACCACCCCGATCACCGGAACGCGGGCCAGGTCGTGATTGACGCCTCCTACATGGTCCAAGTCCCCAACGTAGCGCCCGACACGCCCCCGACGGCTACCAACCCCGTTTTTCTCTACATGCAGGATCGCTTCACGAAACCGACACCCTTCGAGCCCGACATTGCCGTCGCGATCGATGATGTCTTCGAGACGAAGGTGGATGGGCTTGACGCGCATGTGTCCCAGATGTACGAATGGCTGCCGTGGATTGGCGGGTACATTGAAGAGGTGCCTGAGGATGCAGAGGCGCGCCGCGAGTGGTTGGGAGAACGCTACCGCTCCCGGTCCGGCGTCTCGGCCGACGTGCGCGCGGCCCTGGAAAAGTGGTACGGGGCCGAACGGGCACAGGGCGTGCAGTTTGCAGAGGCGTTTGAGATTGCCGAGTATGGGCATCAGCCCTCCGACGCTGAAATCCGGCGCCTTTTCCCCATGCTTGGCCAGTGATCGGCGTCTGCCACGCCCTCTTTTCCACCCCAAGGAGCTTGCCCCATGAACCCACAAGACGAACGCCAGCCCACCCCTGAGTCGACCGAAGGGGCCGACAATGTGCTGCGGATCACGTTTCTCTCACTCGTAGCCGCACTGGGCGGATTCCTGTTCGGATTCGACAGCGGGATCATCAACGGTACCGTGGAGGCGCTGCAGGGTGAGTTTAACTCGGATGCGGTAGGCACCGGGTTCAACGTCGCCTCCATGTTGCTCGGCAGCGCAGCGGGAGCGTTCTTCGCAGGTAATCTCGCCGACCGCTTCGGCCGCCGCCCGGCGATGATCCTGACCGCCATCGCGTTTATGATCAGCGCATGGGGGTCGGGCGTATCGGGCAGTTCGGCCGAGTTCGTGTTCTTTCGGATATTGGGAGGTCTCGCTGTGGGGGCCGCCAGTATCCTGGCGCCCGCCTACATCAGCGAGATTGCTCCTGCGCGCATCCGAGGCAGCCTGGCCACGCTGCAGCAGCTTATGATTGTCATTGGGCTATTCATGGCGTTCATGAACAACTACCTGATCGCAGGCGCCGCCGGCAGCGCAGCCAATGCATTCTGGTTTGGATTCGACGCCTGGCAGTGGATGTTTTGGATGGAGTTGCTTCCGGCCTCTCTTTTCCTGGGCACCCTCCTTCTCATCCCAGAGTCGCCGCGCTACTTGGTAGCCGCCGGACGCCTCGATGAAGCCCGCACGGTACTTGCCACCCTCACTGCCGTGGATGACCTGGATGCGAAGATCGACGACATCCGCTCCACGCTGGAAGAGAAGCGCCGTCCCAAGCTCACTGACGTGGTCATGAAGCATACAGGCCGGGTGCATCCGCTAGTGTGGGTCGGCATTGGACTGGCTTCGCTCCAGCAGTTTACCGGCATCAACGTCGTGTTCTACTATGGCGGAACGCTCTGGCAGGCCGCCGGCTTTACGGAAGCGAGCGCGTTGTTGACCAATGTGATTAACGGGACGGTGAACGTGCTCTTCACGTTCGTCGCCATCGCGCTGGTGGATCGCGTCGGCCGGAAGCCGCTCCTGCTGGTGGGGTCGCTGGGCCAAGCCGTTACCTTGGGCATTATGGCCTACGTGTTCGGCACGTCGGCCGTCTCTGCCTCGGGGGCCTTGCAGATGGAGGGCAACATGGGCCTCGTCGCGTTGATTGCAGCCAACGGCTACATCGCCTTCTTTGCCTTTTCGTGGGGCCCCATCATGTGGGTCATGCTCGGCGAGATGTTCCCCAACCAGTTTCGCGGCGCGGCGCTGTCCATCTGCGGGTTGGTCCAGTGGTTAGCAAACTTCTTGGTCACGATGACCTTCCCCATCCTCCTGTCATCCATTGGGCTGGGATTCGCCTACGGAATCTACGCCGCCTTCGGCTTGGTCGCTTGGGCCTTCGTCAAATACTTCGTCGATGAAACGAAGGGGCGTACGCTGGAGGACATGTCTCGCGAGGCGTTTTCAACGGCCTGATCCACCACCTGTGTCGCGCGGCGCGGCAGGAGGCGTTGGCCCATGTCCATCGGCTTCCTGTCGGCCGGTCGCTTCCGCGTCACCGCCCTCATGCCCCCCGGCAGGCGCTCACCTCGCCTACCGCTTTGTTGTCCTGCTGCCCCGCTTCACCGAACCTTCCGTCTTCCCATGAAAAAACTGCTGCTGCTCGTCTTCATTTTGAGCACCGGCGCATGGGCGGCCCCGGCCGCCGATCGCGTTCCGATCTCGATCAAGCACCACGCTCCGGGCGCTCCCATCACCGTAGGTATTCCCTTCCCCAAAGGCGCGCTCCAATCCCCTGATCGCGTGCGCCTGCTGGACGCCGACGGCGCCCCCGTTCCCTCGCAAATTACGCCGGTAACCACGTGGGCGCCCGCGGACGAGAGCCTCAAATGGATCTGGGTCTTCTTTTTTGCTGAGGAGGGTGACACGTACCAACTCGAGTACGGCCCCGACGTTGAGCGGGAACCGATTGCAGGAGACGAGATTGTGTTCGTCAATAACCAGCGGCCATACGGTGCCACTGAGATCACGACCGGTCCCCTGCGGCTCCAGGTGGCCAAACGAGGTGGCGGCGGCTTCATTGACCGCGTCTTCCTAGACACGGAAGGCGATGGTTTTGAGGACGACGACGTGTTAGCCCGTGCACCGGACGGCCGGGGCTCGTTTCTCGATCTGCTAGATGCCGCCGGCATCGACACCTCGCGTGCGGTCGTCACGCAAACCTTCAAGGAACGAGGATCCGGCCCGCTCCATGCCATCCTGCGCATCGAGGGCGAGTATCGATACGGGCGCGATGATAACAATGTCTCCCCATTCACCACGCGCATCCACGCCTACGCCGGCAAGTCGTATATGCGCGTCCTCCATACGCTCACCTACACCGGCGACCCCGACCAGCGTACGCCGCAGGACGGACAACACGCCGCGATTGCCACGCGCGATGGCGCCCTGATTGACGAGGAGGCCGCTGCGAACGATGTGGGATTGACGGAACCCAATGATCAGATTGCGGGCGCGGGGCTGCAACTCCACTATCAACTAGACGCCCCGACCCGCTTCCGGACCACCTACCGAACCGGCAACTGGTGGGCGCCTGACGACTCGGAATCGTTTGCGGCGCCGCTTCAGGGCAACGCGCAGATGGCACTGTTTCAAACAGGCCCCGACCCGACGCGCATCCCGCCGGTGTCAAACGCCTCGAACACCGAGCGCATCGACGGATTCCGTGCCACCATTGTGCAGGACGGGTCCTCCCAGGTCGATGCGACCACCACGGACGGGTGGGTTCACGTGACAGGCACTAACGGCGGGGGAGCAATCGGCATCCGCCACTACTTGGAGGAGTATCCGAAAGAGCTCTCGGTTGGCGGAGCCGACGGGGCTCTGCGGGCTTACGTGTGGTCGCCCACCGAGGCGCCCATGAGCTTCGAACGGTGGTCCACCGAGGAAGACGGCGGCATGGTGGGCAACTTTGCGCAGGGCCTCACCAAGACGACCGAGTTTGTATACCATTTCCACGGGCCCGACGCGTCGGCTGAGGAGGCCGAACAGGTCATGCAGTACGTCCTCGATCCATCGGTGGCCCACGCGCCTCCGCAGTGGTATGCGGACAGCCGCGCCTATGGCCATATGGCCCCTCGCACCGAGGCGTTCGCAGCATTCGAGCGCGGGCTCGATTATAAGTACAATTGGTGGCTGTTCAACCAGGACTGGGAGCCGTGGTACGGAATGATCGACTACGGCGATGGCAAGAATTATTACTTCCGAAACCAGTGGTACCAGTACGCCAATAACGAGCCGGCCTCGGACTTTATGTTCTGGCTCCAGTTCATGCGAACCGGCAACCGCGATTATGCCCTGGCCGGTGAGGCCATGAGCCGGCACACGATGGACGTTGACAATACCCACTGGCCCACCAACGGATACGCTACCTACCGCGGCGACACAAACGACGCCATCGACTGGTGGCGCGCCCGTAATGACTCCACGGGCAGCCCGTACCTCGGCATGGGACGCCGTCACGGCGACCAGCAGTGGACGTCCATGCTAAGCGCTCACGTGTGGGTGCCCGGCTGGATTGCCGCCTACTACCTTCAGGGCTATCACCGTGGCCTCGACATTGCCCGCCTCACGGCCGACTACTACCAGCGGCGCATCTTCGGGAAGCATGGGCTCACGGGAAGGCGCCTCTACCTCTCCGTCTGGAACCTTGGCGAGATCTACGACGCCACGAAAGATGAGACCATCAAGGCCGAACTGGATGACCGCGTGGACCGCATGCTTGCCCTGCAGCAGGAGCAAGGCGGCAACCTCCTGATCGACCGGTACGGGTATGCCCAGGTGTACGTCGCCCGCGGACTGGATCGCTACTACCAGCTGACGGGGGACGAGCGTGTGCGCGACGCACTGGTCCGCCACGCGCGGTGGGTACGCGACAACCCGCCCCTGAATCATGAGATGGAATCGTACCTGTCCAGCATCTCGACGCTGCTAATGGGGTACCAGTTTGCCCGCGACGATTCGTATCTCGACGCGGCCCTCCACCGAGCCGAAGCGCTCAAAACGGAGGAGCTAGCTATTGCCTTTGACGGTGCCACACAGCAGGAACTGTTTACGGCCTTGGAAGGCGTCAGCAATCTACCTCCCGGCAGCCGGCGCGATCGTGCGATCTGGAGCCTGACCCACGCCCTGCGCGTGTTCGGTTGGACGCATGCCTATAACGTGCCCTACCTCGTGCACTGGCTCCAGGCCCGCAATGCCGAGCAAGCCTCAGTCCGGTAGACTCGCCGCGTTACCGCTCCCCTGGTCTTGAGCATCCGCCTCTCAGCGCTCATCCCCACTCAGCCATATGCCTAGCACCACGGCCGACACCTCCTCGTCACTCCGCCAGCAGCTTGGGCTTGTGGGAGGCGTGGCTGTGTTTCTGTTGATGGCCTTCCTCCCCGCCCCGGACGGATTGGAGCCAGCCGCCTGGCACACGGCGGCTGTCGGTACTCTAATGGCCGTCTGGTGGATTACAGAGGCGATTCCCATCCCTGCCACCGCGCTGGTGCCCTTGGTGGCTTTTCCGCTGTTGGACATCAATTCAATCCGGGAGGCCGCGGCGCCGTATGCCAATCCGCTCATCTTTCTCTTCATGGGCGGCTTCCTCATCGCCGTGGCCATGCAGCGCTGGGAGCTGCACCGGCGCATTGCGCTGACCATCGTTCGCCTGGTCGGCGTGAAGCCAACCTCGATCGTGGTGGGCTTCATTATCGCCTCGGCGTTCCTGAGCATGTGGGTCAGCAACACCGCTACGGCGCTCATGATGCTGCCTATCGGCCTGTCGGTGATTCGGCTCACGCAAGACGCCGTGGGCGAGGACCAAGCGTCTCCCAAACGATTTGGCCTCGTCCTCGTCCTGAGCATCGCCTATGCCTGCAACATCGGCGGGATCGGGACGCTAGTGGGCACGCCGCCCAACGCCTTCCTCGCCGGCTTCATGCTGGAAACCTACGACGTCGAGATCGGATTTGCCCAGTGGATGATGGTCGGCCTGCCACTGGTGATTGTTGCACTACCCATCGCCTACTACGTGCTCACCTGGATCTACCCCATCGAGATCACCGAGATTCCAGGAGGCAAGAGGCTCATCCATGAGCAGATCAAGCAGCTCGGACCGATGACTGATGCGGAGCGCAAGGTTGCTGTCGTGTTTGGAGCCACGGCGCTGCTCTGGATCATACGTCCGCTGCTGAGCGATCTCGTGCCTGGCCTCTCGGATGCCGGCATTGCCATGACGGCCGGGCTCGTCTTGTTTCTCGTGCCAGCGCGCACCGAGCGCGGCGCCCATCTCCTGAACTGGGAGGAAGCGGAACAGCTACCCTGGGGCGTGCTCATCTTATTTGGCGGTGGTCTGAGTCTCGCCGATGCCATTAGTAACACCGGCCTTGCTACTTGGATTGGGCAGGGTGTGAGCAGTTACGGCGGCTGGCCCGTGATCCTCATCATCCTCCTCTCGGTGGCCACCATTGTACTGTTGACCGAGATCGCGAGCAATACGGCAACGGCCGCGGCCTTTCTCCCCATCCTCGCCTCTGCGGCCATCGGCATTGGGCAGAGTCCTTTCTTGCTCGTCGTGCCCGCCGCCATTGGCGCGAGCTGCGCGTTCATGCTCCCTGTGGCAACCCCACCGAATGCCATCGTCTACGGCAGTGGCTTCATCTCTATTCCGGAAATGAGCCGCGCTGGCGTCTGGATGAACATCGCGCTCATCGTACTCGTCACAGCCCTGGCATACTCGCTCCTCTTGGCAACCTTTGGCGTAGAGATCGGCGTGATCCCGCCTTGGGCGCAGTAGGTCCTCAGCGGTCTTCCTTCGGCTCGGCAATGCCGTGGTGGTGGTAGTAATCGAGCACCGACGCCGCGTCCTCGTCGATGATGATATGCGATTGGCGGTGCAACTGCACGATGGTGGCCGGACACATGGCTGTCACCGGGCCTTCTAGCGTGCTCCTAATGGCCTCGGCCTTTTTCTCTCCGCTCGCCACAAGCAGCAGCTTTTTAGCTTCCATGATGGTGCCGATCCCCATCGTGATGGCGTATTCAGGCACCATGTCCTGATCGTCAAAGTACCGCGCATTGTCCCGTACCGTCTTTTCCGTTAGGGTCTTGATGCGCGTCCGGGACCCCAGCGACGACCCCGGTTCGTTGAACGCGAGGTGACCGTTCGCGCCGATGCCCAAAATCTGCAGGTCGATCCCGCCCGCGTCTTCAATTTGCCGCTCGTACCAGGCACAGAAGTGATCAATGTCGTTCGCCATGCCGTGAGGGATGTTGACCTTGCTCTCCGTCACGTTGATGTGCTTGAATAGGTTCTCCCACATGTAGTAGTGGTAGCTCTGCTCGTGCTTGGGCGGCAACCCGACGTACTCGTCCAGATTAAACGTGGTGATCTTCGAAAAGTCGAGCCCGCGCTCGTCGTGTTCGTGGATGAGGCGCTGGTACATGCCCTTCGGCGTGCCACCCGTTGCGAATCCGATGACGCTGTTGGGCTTGCGGTGCACCTGCTCGGCGACGATTTCGGCCGCGCGCTGGCTCATGAGCTCGTAGGAATCGACGACTTCGACTAGCATGGCATCGGGAAGCTGATTGGGGTCCGGGATGCGATAACGTCGTGGGCAACGTTGATGGTGATCAATGTAGCAACTGGCGTGGTCTTCCATGAAAGAGCACGCCGATATTGGAAGCGCTCCCGAGTCCACCATCGGTATCAAACTGTGAACGCCCGCCAGGATGGGGCAGGCGTTCGAGGATGTGATCCGTACGATGCGCCTCCTAGCTGTGCACGCGCTCCAAGGCCCGGCGCTGAGCGGTCAGGGTCTGGTCCAACTCGTCCTCGCCATGCAGGGCCGAGAAGAAGTAGGCCTCGAATTGCGACGGCGGCAGGTAAATGCCTTCGTCGAGCATGGCATGGAAGTAGGCCGCGTACCGGTCCGTATCGCACGTCTGCGCGGTCTCCTGATCAATAACCCTCTGGTCGGTGAAGAAAAGCCCGCCCATGGCACCGACACGCGTGAGATAGTAGTTGAGCCCAAGGGCATCGAGCGTGTCCTGCGTGCCTTCGGTCAGCGCAATACTGTACGCTTCAAGCCGATCGTACAGCGTATCTTTTTGGTCAGCGATCTTGCGAAGGATCGCGCGGCCAGCGCTCATGGCCAGCGGGTTGCCGGAGAGCGTACCGGCTTGGTATACGGGGCCGACCGGCGAAACGTAGTTCATGATGTCGGACCGACCGCCGTATGCTCCCACGGGCAACCCTCCACCGATGATTTTGCCCAGGCACGTCAGATCGGGAATGACGCCGAAGCGCTCCTGCGCGCCGCCAGCGGCCACGCGGAAGCCGGTCATGACCTCGTCGAAGATGAGCACGATGTCTTCGGCGGTACACACCTCGCGGAGGCCTTCCAGGAAGCCCGGCTCGGGTGGAATGCACCCCATATTGCCAGCGATTGGCTCCACGATGATGCAGGCGATCTCATCACGGTTTGCGTCCACGAGACGGCGGACGTGGCCGATGTCGTTGTACGGTGCCAGCAGCGTGTCCTGCGCGTTGCCGGGCGTCACGCCGGGCGAGTTGGGCTCGCCGAAAGTCATCGGCCCGCTGCCTGCTTCGATCAAGAAGAAGTCGCCGTGGCCGTGGTAGTTACCCTGAAACTTGATGATCTTGTCGCGGCCCGTGAATCCGCGGGCCAGCCGGGCGGCGCTCATGGTCGCCTCCGTGCCCGAGTTCACCATCCGCACTTTTTCTACGGACGGGACGAGGTCACACACGAGTTCGGCGACTTCGATCTCAATTTCGGTTGGCGCGCCAAATGAGGTTGACCGCGTGGCTGCTTTCTGTACCGCCGATACCACGTCCGAGTCGGCGTGCCCGAAGAGCATTGGCCCCCACGACCCCACGTAGTCCACGTACCGGTTGCCATCGACATCCTTGAGGTACGCACCCTTGGCACTGTCCATGAAAAGCGGGGTCCCGCCCACGCTTTTGAAGGCCCGCGCGGGCGAATTCACGCCACCGGGTATCGTTTTCTGTGCTTCGTCATAAAACCGCTTGCTGCGGTCGGTACCGGGTGTTGAAGGGGCAACCTGCATGGTATCGTCGCCATTATTCGATCAGATGAAGCAGGATGACGCAAGAGTCAGCCTGATGATGTGCGTTAGCACATGCAGTGTATGCAACGGATCCTTGGTTTCTGAAGGTTCAACGCCCCCCGTACTTTAGGGGCTTGTAACATCTGGCGCGAGCCGGAAGATGCCTCGCACGAGCGGCCCTCCCTCTTCGTCGGTTTGCACAGCGTCCTCAGCCGTTGTCAAACCGGAGCGCAACGCGTGTGCCGTCATTTCGTCGGGACGCAGGGCTGGGCGGGGCGTGCCGTTGGCGGCAGGATCCGGGGTGCCGACGGCGAGGTACAGCCAACCACCTGGGATCAAGAGCCGCCTCATGCTGCGCAACCAGCCGGGCAGATGCTCGGGCACGTCGACATACCCCGATGGCGTGTGCGCTACAATCCAGTGAAACGCATCGTCGGGATACGTGCCAAACCCACCGGGGGAGACATGCTGGACGCAAGTCGCCGCAGTGTCTGGCCCGACCAGGTCGGTGATACGATCGCGCGTGGCGGCCACCGATTCAGCATCTGCCGCGCAGGCGTGCACCGGAAAACCGAGACGGAGCAGCGACTCGGTGTGGCGCCCCTTGCCGCACCCAACCTCCAGGATGTTGCACGAGGGCGGAACCGGCGCCAGTGTGCGAAGCAGATGATCGGAGGGACGAGTCATCCGGACGTACTCCGTTCTGCGACTAGGGTTGGGTCGCGAGATCGCTCTGGCCGCATGTGCGCGCGTCGGCATACAGGTTCTTCATCGGTTCAGGCCGCTCGGCTTCTGCATCTGGGTCGCCGGTCCAGCACCGGGCCTCCGTGACGCACTGGCACTGGGGGCACCGCGTGTCACGCTTCTCCGAGGCGTATCGCGGCAACTGGTCGAGCGGCTGGAGCGGGTACGCCTCGTCGGATGGCACCCCATCGCCGCTGTGGGCCGGACGCTTCACGTCGCGCGTCAGGTCGAGTTGGGCGACGGTTGCCTCCATCAGCGCCTCGATGAAGAGCGGGTGGCTGTTAAGCCCGGAGGTCACCTCATAGTGTTCAATGCCAAACTCTTCCGCTTCCTCGCGCACCTCAATGTCCAGTTCGAAGCTGGTCTCGATATGGTCGGTCACGAACGCGACGGGCACGACGAGCACGTCCTTGTGCCCTTCCTCGGCCAACTCTTCGAGCTTATCGGGCGTGCTGGGCGCGAGCCACTTCACAGGGCCCACCTTGCTCTGAAATGCCGAGTGGTAGGGCCGGTCGAACTGCCGGTAGCGCATGACTTGCTCCACCGTGGAGTGCACCAGGCAACAGTAGGGGTCACGCCGGCCGGTCAACTCCTTCAGCGGCGTGCCATGAGCGCTAAAGAGCACGTGCACGTCGGAGCGGATATCGCTCGGAAAGCGCTGCAAGCCTTGGTCGATGCGCTCGCTCAGCGCCTGAATGTACTTCGGATTGGCGGCGTACTCAAACACGGTTGTCGTGGGCCATGCTGGGATCTCGCCCGCTTCTTCGAGGGCTTTCCACCAGACGAGCGATGAGCCGGTCGTGGTCTTTGAGTACTGCGGGTACAGCGGCAGCAGAACGACCTTGTCGATGCCGTCCTCTTCCATCTGCTCGGCAGCCTCCTCGCTGAACGGATGCCAGTACCGCATCGCGATGTAGGTGTGGAAGGAGGCGCCGGTCGACTCGGCGTACTGATCATTGAGCAACTGCTCCAGGCCCCGTGCCTGCTCGCGCGTGAGCGAGTTGATGGGCGACCCACCGCCGATCATGTCGTAATCCTCCCGCACAAACTCGGACCGCTTGCTCGCGATAAACTGGCATAGCTTGTCGCGGAGTGCGCCATTGAAGGGCTTGTTGAACAGCCAGTTGAGCGATACCTCCGCGTCGCCGACCCACGGCAGGTTGAGATCGATAATGGCCGGGTCCATGAACAGGTTGTAGAGGAATGGCTCAACATCGTCGAGCGTGTCTGGCCCGCCAAGGTTCATCATCACCACGCCAACTTTGTCGCCTTCCTCAACGGGCAGCGGATCTGACGGGTAGTACGTTCCCCGGATGATGCGTTTATCGTTCTGATCGTAAACCTGGAGAAACTCGCGCGGGCTCATGAGCACTGAAGCGTGGCGGGTGGACGGAATTGCGCGGCTGGAAAAGGGACCATTTTAAGCGCTTGAGCGGCTGTGACAGTTCCTGCAAGGGCATTGAACTTTTACCGAATCCGGCATTACTAAAGGGAAGCGAGCCAACCGTTTATCCCCGCACTACGAATGAGCGGTAGGGACGTCATCGGCAGTGAGTTGCAACCAAGCGCGGGGCTGGAAGAACCACTGTGCGCGCGCTTCCCTGGAGCCCTCTTCGGGCGAGTAATCGTAGTGCCATTGCACATGCGGTGGAAGGCTCATGAGGATGCTCTCGGTGCGCCCGCGGGTCTCAATGCCAAACTTTGTCCCCCGATCGTAGAGCAAGTTGAACTCCACATATCGCCCGCGCCGGACGCACTGGTAGTGGCGCTCGTCTTCCCCGTAGGCCTGGTCGCGCCGACGCTCCACAATGGGCACGTACGAGCGCAGGAACGCACGCCCTGCTTCCCGTGAGAAGAAAAACGTCCCCTCCGGATCGTCGCGCAGATAGTCGTAGAAGATGCCACCTACGCCGCGGGCTTCCGTACGGTGGGGCAGATAGAAATACTCGTCGCACGCCTCTTTGAATGCATCGTAGTCGGCCACGTCGTGATTTGCACACACCTCGCTCCAGACCCGGTGGAAGTGCTGAGCATCCTCGAGCGATGGATAGTAGGGCGTTAGATCGGCCCCGCCCCCGAACCACTGATCGTCGGGGTGCATTAGGTCGTTGCCGAGTGCAAAGTACCGAACGTTGGCGTGCACGGTCGGCACCATTGGGGACCGCGGATGAATCACGAGCGACAGACCGGTGGCGAAAAAGGGTTTCGGATCGACCTCCAAGACGGTGGCCATCCGCTCAGGCAGCCGGCCGTGTACGGCCGACGTGTTGACGCCCCCCTTCTCGAACAGCTCGCCCCCTTCGATGACGGCGGTTAGCCCCCCTCCGCCCTCTTCCCGGTCCCACTCGTCCAGCCGGAAGGTAGCCGTACTATCGAGCGCTTCAAACTTTTTGATGATGCGCAGCTGGAGCGCTTCGACGAAGCGCTGCATCCGGTGTGCCATGGAGATATCTGTGCGGGGCTCATCGCGAAGACGATCGACGCGGTCGTGGGAATCAGCCATAGGGGGTTGCTATCAAGAACGCTTAGTCGGAAGGCATCAGGCGGTCCAGGGCGGTGCGGTGCGTGTGGTGCAGCGCCGCGTTCCAGCACGCTGGTGGCTCGGCCGCCCACCGCACGCCACGGTTGCGCACGGGGTGCTCGAAGGCGAGATGATACGCGTGGAGCGCGAGGTGTAGACCGTCTAACTCCATAGTCGCTCCATAGCGAAAATCGCCCAGGATGGGATAGCCTCGATGGGCAAATTGGACGCGAATCTGGTGCCGCCGGCCGGTGTGCAGCCGTGCTTGCACGAGGCTGGTATCACCCGGGGCAATGCTTTGCCACTCCATCACGGCGCGCTGGGCATCCGCGTCATCGGGAGAAGCCACCCGCATGGTGCGGCCATCACGCAACAGGTAATCTTCCCACCGGCCCAGCCCGCTCAGGGTCCCCTGCACCAGGGCGAAGTAACGTTTAGTAACGGCGCGCTCACGAAACTGACGGCTCAGGTGGCGGGCGGCCGCCGACGTGCGCGCCAGCACCATTAGGCCGGAGGCCGGACGGTCCAGCCGGTGCACCAGTCCAAGGAACGGATCCGTGGTGTCCGCTCGCTCGCGGGCGAGCCATGCTTTGGCCAGAGCCAGCACGTCCGGATCGCCTGTAGCGTCTGCCTGAGAAAGAACGCCCGGCGGCTTGTTGACGACCAGGAGCGCGTCGTCGCAATACACCACTTCGAGCGAAGACCGTGTGGACATGCAACGGGCTTGGAAACAGTGCTTGTATTGGTGATTGCTAAGGTACATGTTTAATGCGGTTGCGGTGCATTCGTTGGCCTCTTCCCCATTTCTTCCCTCAACGAGACAAACACACACCATGCGCATCTTGAAAGCCATCTCCCTGCTTGCCTTCCCCCTTCTCATGCTCGGTATGGCCCCCCCCGCCACGGCGCAGCCCACGGGCATCGGCGTGGGCGCCCAGATGGCTACGTCGAATACCGGCGAGCGGGCGCCAGTGGGCCTGAGCCTTAAAACGTGGATCAACAACCGCCAGGCCGTTTCGGGCTCTACCTCTTTCCTCGTTGGCGACGATGAATTCGACAGCCCGCAATCATTTTGGATCTTGGAAGGCAATTACCTTTTCCACAACTTCCAGACGTTGGACGTCGAAGATGGTGACCTGGGTCTTTACGTCGGGGCCGGTGCCCAGTTTACGGTGAACGAGGCCAGCGACAACGACCTCGCGTTCCGGGCACCACTGGGCATCAACTACATCTTTGAGGACGCTCCGGCCGATGTTTTCGTAGAGATCGCGCCGACGCTGCAAATCACAGACCCGGCCCTCCTCCGTTTCGATGGCGCCATTGGCTTCCGCTACTTCCTCGGCCGCGTAGAGTAGGCGGAAGCCCCCTCAGTACTACTCACTTGCTCTCTTTCTTCAGACTGCGTTACCACATGCTACTCGCTGATCGCACCATCACAGTTCTCGTCGAGCGCGGATTCGAGGACCTCGAGTTCTGGGTCCCGGTAATGCGGCTCCGCGAGGAAGGCGCTGAAGTACAAGTTGCCAGCCCCTCGAGCGGGGCAACCTACACCGGCAAACACGGCCTCACGGCGACGAGTGACATTGCCGCTCGCGACGTCGCGGGCGAGGACGTGGATGCCGTGGTGGTGCCCGGCGGATGGGCCCCGGACAAACTGCGCCGCTACGACGGCGTGAAGCGCCTGGTTCGCACGGCCTACGAGCACGACAAGATCGTCGGCCAAATCTGTCACGCCGGACTCGTCGGCATCTCGGCGGGAATTGTGGAGGGCCATCGCGCTACCGGCAGCATGGGCATCAAAGACGACTTAGTGAATGCGGGAGCAACATGGGTCGATGAGGCGGCCTTTCAAGAGGAGAATCTCGTGTGGGGCCGCGTCGTCGCCGACATCCCAGACTTCTGTCGCGCGCTCGTGCAGGCGATCGCAGCGTCGTGACCTGGCCCGGCGGTTATACACGCAGCGAGTCGCTTCACGTCGCGATCGGTGCGGCCACGCAGGCTTCGGGAATGGCGAATGCATCCACGAGCGCCTCGGCGTGGGGCCGCACCTCTGCGCACAGCATCTCAACGTGGTCGGACAGGGCCTGCGACTTGGCACCGTCCAGGTACCCATTCTCCAAAAACCAGCCGCGGTCATTTTCAATGCGGTCCAACGCATAGAGGCTCCGGAGACGCTCTAGCACCGCGATCAGCTTCGGATCCTCGCACCTATCGATACGGTCGATGAACGCGTCCAGCACCAGCCGCTCGCCGTGCGCTCGGGCAAGGTCAACCAGGTCGAGTTGGCACGCCATGAACGCGTCAAACGCGTCCTCTCCTTGGTCTAGACGAGCTTTCAGGGTGCGGGCCACGCTCCGCAGCCGCTTGCGCTGCCGGTACTGGAGCGCGTCTTGTTGGAAGTCGGCATCGCGCAGATGCTCCGGATCGGTGCGGCGCGTGGTTACCGGATTGAGTTCTTTCAGGGTCGTGGTGGCACGCCCGGCAAGGTGCCGAACGAGCCCGAAGAAGCTCATGTCTTCGAATGTCTCTTTGTATTGTGAGAGGAGCCCCTTTGCCACTTGGAGGAGCAGGACGGTGTTATCGCCCTCGAAGGTCGTGAACACGTCGGTATCTGCCATGAGCCGCCCGATGCGGTTTTCGGCCAGATACCCCTGCCCGCCGCACGCCTCCCGCGCCGTTTGTAGCGTAGCGGTCGTGTTCCACGTGCTCACGGCTTTGAGTGCAGCGGCGTCGCCCTCGATATTGCCCAGATCGGATGCCGCGCTCTGGGTCGCATAGCGCTGCGTGAGATCCGTGAGTGCCGCATTGAGCGCGTAGGCGTGCGCCAGACGCGGAAGCAGCCGCTTCTGATGGGTCGGATAATCGAGGATGCGTACCTCGGCCTCTCCCTTCGGCCCAAACTGCCGGCGCCGGTTGCCGTAGCGAATGGCAATGGTCAATCCCGACTTGGCTGCGCTCAGAGCGCCTCGGGCCACCGCAATCCGCCCGCCGACAAGGGTGCTGAGCATCGTGAAGAACCGGGCTCCCGCGCTGGGAATAGGGCTCTCGTACGTCCCATCGGGCTCCACCGTCGCAAAGCGATCGAGCATGTTGTCGCGGGGGATGCGCACGTCGTCAAACCAGAGGCGTCCATTGTCGACGCCGTTGAGCCCAACCTTCTCGCCACAGTCGGCGATGCGGACGTCCGGTTTCGACACGCCGTCGGCGCCTCGAATTGGGACGAGAAAGGCATGAACGCCGTACGCGGCGTCGCCAATGTGCAGCTGTGCGAAGACCGTCGCGAGCTGCCCGTGAGCAGCGGCGTTCCCGATCCACTCTTTCCGGGCCGCGTCGTGGGGCGTGTTGATTACAAACTCTTCGGTCTCGGCATGGTAACGTGCCGTCGTCTCGATATCGCGCACGTTGGAGCCATGGCCGTACTCCGACATGGCGAAGCAGCCCGGCAGATCGAGGCGCCCCACGGCCTCGAGGTACTTGTCGTGATGGCGCTTCGTCCCTAGCCGATGGATGCTCCCCCCAAAGAGCCCGAACTGCACGCCATACTTGACGACGAGGCTGAGGTCGTGGTAGGAAAGCGTCTCGAACGCCACGATGAACTGTTCGATATCGCCCTGCCCGCCTGTTGACTCCGGATAGGCCAGACGGCCCAGCCCCTGCTCGGCAAGCAGCGTGCACCACTGCAGGACCTGCTCGCGGTACGCGCTGGTGCTGAGGCCGGGCTCGTACGCGAACGCAGGATCGCTCAACAGCGTGCGAATGGTGGATCGCAGGTCGGCATGTTCGCCGTCGAGCAGGCGGGTCATAGCCTGAACGTCGAACGGAGCCTCCGAATCAGCAGCCGTGTCATCGGGCCGGGGGCGATCCTGCAAAATCTCACGGAGCGCCTCATGCCCCCGCACACCGAGCGCCGCTTCGATGTCTTCAAGCGCGCGCTGCACCTCGCTAGGTACCGAGGCGCCGTGGGTGCCATCGGCGAGACGAGCCATCTCAGCTCCCAGTTCGGCCAGGGTCTGGCCGGCAGCGTCTGGAATATGCGCACTGGCCATCTGGAGGGTCCGGATCCACCGAAAATACGTCGTGGCGGAAGGCGGATGTTGTGGGTCCAACCACTCCGTTAGCCGGTCTCGGTGCGCCGGGTCGATCCATGACTGGCCGGCGAGGCGTTCGTGCATCTCCTCGATTTCCGTGGGGGTCAACACGCCGTCGGCCCAGGCAACATACAAAAGCGGCACGATGGCCAGCACGTCACGCGGTGCGTCTTCGAAGCTGTACGGCTCGGGCGCGGAGGCGGTGGAGCGGGCCATGTCGATTCACGTTACCATCCAAGAAGAACAGAGATTGGGTGCCTGCTGGCCCAGCTTATACCTGCACACGCCGCACGCTGATCGTCATCCAGCAGTGGCGATGGGGCGGTGCCTGCTGGCGCTCAAGCTTGAAAACAAACCCCGTTTCGAGCCCGTGCTCGGCACTGGTTAGAATAAGGGCGCGAAGGGCGCGGTGGCCTTGGACGCGCACCTCGCTGTAGCGCACGCCTTGATGGTTGAGGCAACACCGATAGACTGGGTTGTTGACCACCTCAATGAAATGACGGATCGACCCAATGAACTGCCGGGTGTCTGGGGCCATGAAGCGGTACGCCGTTTCGATGCCTGCATCAGGGTGCGGAAGATCGTTTTCGGCGAGCGCTTCCATCTGCGTCCGCACCACATCGCCGGGCGTCAAGTCGGGGCGCGGGACCGGAAATACGTCGGGCGTGGTCGTCGCATTCGGTTCTGCCATGGAACGAAAGGAGGCGCATGCTACGAGAAGTGAGGGACGATTTACCGGGTAGTATAATGAAGCCGACCGGCTTATGCATCCTCACCCCGAAGCGTGATGGCTCCTCACGCGGGCTTCGGGGCACGTTGCTGTGCGGACTGCTCGTGCACCGCCTCGATAAAAGCGCGAGCGTGCTCCGGGTCGTGGTCGGGGTGCATCCCGTGCCCGAGGTTGGCGATGTGGCCGTGCGGCCCGAACGCGCTGAGCATGTTGCCCACCGCCGCCCGGATATCGTTGGGTGGTGCGTACAGGGCACACGGATCCAAGTTACCCTGCAGCACGGCCCGGTCGCCCACGATGGCCCGTGCCTCGCGCGGATCCATCGTCCAATCCAGCGCAATAACGTCGAATGGCGTATCGGCTAGGGCCTCCAAGGCGTACGGTGCCCCTTTCGCAAACACGATTGACGGCGTGTGGGGGTGGCTGGCATTGAGCGCCTCGGCGATCTGGCGCAGGTACGGCAGGCCGACGGACTGCAAGGTGTCCGGCCCCAACAGGCCCGCCCACGAGTCGAACACCTGGACGAGCTGAGCCCCAGCCTCGATTTGCCCACGGAGGTACGTGATCAGCACGTCGGTGATGCGCTGTAGTAGGTCGTGGCTGGCCTCGGGATGCCGGTAGAGCCATGCCCGTGCTTTCTTGAAGTTTTTGCTGCCCCCACCCTGAATCATGTAGGCCATCAGCGTCCACGGCGCTCCGCAAAACCCGATGAGCGGAACGCGACCGTTCAGTTGCATGCGCGTCTCGGTCAGCGCATCGAACACGTGGCCTAGGGTCGCATCGATATCGGGCGCGTCCAGCCGGCCGAGGTCAGCAGGCGTATCGAGCGGCGCGGGGAAGTGCGGCCCGACACCGCTTTTCATCTGCACCTCCAGCCCGAATGCCTGGGGCACGACGAGGATGTCGGAGAAGATGATGGCGGCATCGAGTGGGAATCGGTCGATGGGTTGGAGCGTCACCTCTGCAGCGAGCTTCGGCGACTGGACGACGTCGAAAAATGCGTGCTCCGCTCGCAGGGCGCGGTACTCGGGTAGGTAGCGTCCAGCCTGGCGCATGATCCAAACGGGGGTGCGCTCGGTCTCTTCGCCGCGCGCGGCACGCAGCATCAAGTCGTTCTGAAGGGGCGGAAAGTCAGGCATCGTACCGATGGTTGGTCGTAAAGGGGTCTAAGCGACAGAGCCGGTCCTTACTCAGCCGGCGCGGTGACGGACGAGGGGGGGCGGTACAGCGCGTCTCGCAGAAAGCGCGTCGTGCGATCCCACGCGGCGGCAGCTGCTTCAAGATCATAATTTTGCCCGGACGGATTCGCGAAAGCGTGGCCAGCACCGGCGTACGTGTAGATCTCTGCGTTTTTGTCGAGGTCATTCAGCATCTGCTCGAAAGCGCGGACATTGTCCATCGGAATGCTGTTGTCTGCCTCCCCGAAGTGCCCTAAGATCGGCATCTCAAGGGCATCGAGCTCAGCCCGCTCTGCATCACGGATCCGCCCGTAGTAGACCACCACGGCGTCAAGCGCTTCTGGCTGGGCGATCGCGCCGTTCAGCGCCATTCCCCCGCCGAAGCACCAGCCCATGACCCCAATGCGAGCCGCGTTGCCTTCTGTCCGCAAAAACTCAGCAGCTACCTCCAGGTTGGCCAGCATATCCTCGGGCGATGCCATGGCAGTTTGCATCAGATCCCGAGCCCCGTCCGGCGTCTCGGCCGTGGCGCCGCGGTATAGATCGACGGCTAGGGCGCGGTACCCCTCACCGGCCAAACGACGGGTGGCCGTGCGGATGTTATCATTCAGCCCCCACCATTCATGAATGACAATGAGCCCCGGGAGGGTGGCCGTTGCGGGGTCCAGGCCGCGCGCTTCGAGCACGGAATCAGGTCGCGCGGGCGCGGCAACGTAGCCCGTAATGGTCTCGCCGGCGTCGGTCGTAGCGTAGGAGACGGCACTACCGTCTACCGGGATGATCGGCTGGCGAGCGGCCGCGGTTGCCTCCGGGGTTTCGCCGGCGTGTTGCTCGGCCATGTCATCGGAGTACTCACCGTTGCTTCCCCCACATCCAGCAGTCAGCGCCATAACAATCAAGAGACACCATCCCAGTACGTGCTTAATCGGTTGCATAGTGTGGTTGCCCACGTGATCTGACGATAAACGGCCTTCCGTCGGGACGTCGTGTAGTTGTATCCTGAACATGCGTTCCACTCACTCGGATGGCCCGAACATAGATGTTACGCTGCGGAAGGTCCACACGAACTTTTGATGCGGTACAGGGTTCGGGAGGCTGACGTTGCCCTTTGCTCAAGACTGGTCACGCTCAGGCTCGTGCCTTCTCCGTCCGATACACACGCCTCGGCCTTGGGGCCGAGCGATGACCTCTCCTTCCAGGGAGAGCTAAAGCGGAAGGCGCTTCATGTCTTGGCCCTGGTGGTTCCAGGCGGCATGCACGTGCTGGGCATGCCCCACGCGCTGTACGTGCTGCTTCCCCTCACAACACTCGGCGTGGCAGGGGATGTGGCTCGGGCCTACTCGATGCCGTTCAACCGATTCATCCGACGCGTCTTTGGCCCCATGATGCGGTTGCGCGAATTACCCCCGCCGGGCCGTGGCGTCGTGATTAACGGCGCTACGTGGGTGCTAGTGGCTGCCACGCTGCTTGCCCTCGTGTTTCCCCTGCGTGTTGCCGTTCCCATCTTCACCATGTTTATGGTCAGCGACGCCGTGGCCGCGCTCGTCGGGCGGCACTGGGGGCGCCACCATTGGGGCTCAACGCCTCGCACGATCGAAGGCTCGGCAGCGTTTTTGACTGTCGGTCTGGGCGTGATGGGCGGCTTCTCCGCGCTCCCCTTTGCACTTGGCGCCGTAGCTACGATCGTCGCCTGTGTCGCTGAGGCGCTCCCACATCCAGGGAATGACAACGTGCGCGCGCCAATGGCCAGTGCGCTCGCCGTTGTCGTCCTGGAGTGGGCGTGGCTGGGACAATCCGTGGCCTTGTTCCCCGTCCTGCGCGGCGGCTGAACCCCCTTTTGAGCGACGAGTACGATACCGCGCACCATTCGTACCATCTCATCGACGGGTCGATGCCCAGATTTACAGAATCGGCGATTCAGCGCTTCGCCGGCCTGGAGGCCTTCCCTCAGCCCCCGACCATCCCCTTGACGCATCCGGTGGTCTTGATGCATGGCTTTGGGATCATGGCGGCGTTCCAGCGCGGAGGCCATCTTCACCAAGAGGCTATGTACCTTCGCGAGCGCGGTGTGCGCGCTTATGCCCCCAACGTGGCGCCCTATAACAGCATTCCCGTCCGGGCCGACATGTGGAAAGAGCGCATCGAACACATTCTTGATGAGACCGGCGCTACCCGCCTCGTGCTCATTGCCCACTCCATGGGCGGGCTCGACGCACGCTATCTCATCACCAAACTGGGCCTCCATGACCAGGTCAGTGCGCTCGTCACCGTGTCGACGCCGCACCGAGGCACCGCCATCGCCGACTCCGTGCTCAATCAGCCCGATTTGGTGCGCGAGTGGCTGGCCAGCGTGGCCGACTACATCGGCGCGCGTGCCCTCCGAGACAGCCCTTCAGATGCGCTTCGCGCTGTCTCGGAGCTTACGCCAGACCACATGCAGGCCGCCTTCAACCCGGGCGTCCCCGACCATCCAGACGTGCGCTACTGGTCCTACGCCGGGCAGGCCGGCCGCGGCACAGACGTCCCGCTGGATCCTTTTTTCTACGTTTTGAACTCGATCGTGTACAAGCAGGAAGGGATCAACGATGGCTACGTCTCGGTCGAGAGCGCAAAATGGGGCTCCTTTCTCGGCACCATTGACGCCGACCATGCGCGTCAGATTGGCATCCGATCGAGCCTCGGCGCGGACTTTGACTCGAATGGGTTCTACGCGAACGTCGCCCGCCTGCTGGCAGATGAAGGGCTGTGAGCTGCGCACCAGGCGCTGTGGACTGCGTATCGCTGGCCAGCGCCCTGCCCAGTCGCTCCTCGTGTCGGAAGATTCCTTTCACCGGACTACACCACTGCAATCCCAAGCCAACACCCCGTGGCACACGCTGACGACCGCCTACAATTCAAGCTCTTTTCCGATCCGGTGCATGGCTTTATCTCCGTGCCGAAGAACCTGATCATGGATCTAGTCCAAAGCCCAGAGGTGCAACGCCTCCGGCGGATTCGGCAGTTGGGCGTAGGCCACCTCGTCTTTCCGGGGGCAGAGCACACCCGCTTTGTACACGCCCTCGGCGCGATGGCGCTCATGCAGGATGCGCTGAAGAGCGTCTCGGAGAAAGGGACGCCCATCAGTGCGGAGGAGTACACCTCAGCGCTAGCCGCGGCGTTGCTGCACGACATCGGCCATGGACCGTACTCACACACGCTGGAGCATCAACTCATCACCAACTTTCACCACGAGCGGATGAGCCGGGTGCTCCTTCTCCGCCTCAACGAGCGATTCGGTGGAGCCCTCGATCGTGCCATCGCCATTTTCGACGGGACGTATGAGCGCCCGTTTTTTCATCAGCTGGTGTCCAGCCAACTTGACATGGACCGCCTGGATTATCTCCGGCGCGACTCGTTTTACACGGGCGTAGCGGAGGGGGAAGTCGGGGTGCAGCGGCTCATCAAGACGATGCGCGTGCATCCGCTGGGCGGTGGGCCCGGGTCGGCCATCACCATTGAGGCCAAGGGGATCTATGCCGTCGAGAACTTCCTCATCTCGCGGCGGCTGATGTACTGGCAGGTGTACCTGCACAAAACGGTGCTGGCGGGCGACCAACTGTTGCGAGCCGCCTTTCGGCGCGTCCGCCAACGTCTGCACGCCGGCGAGCCGCTCCAGACCGGCGCCCCGGCCCTCCGGTTCTTTCTTGAGCATACGATCGACGCCGAGCAGTTGGAGGCCCCCACCGTCCGCCGCCACTACTGCGCGCTGGACGATACAGATGTGCTGTACAGCCTGAAGCGGTGGATGGGTGCCAACGACCCCATCCTGGCCGACTTGTCTCGCCGCTTCATCAACCGGGACTTTTTCCGTGTTACCTTCTTGCCCGAGCGGCCCACAGAAGCGCAGATGGCGGCCTGGCATGAGCAGGTAGCCGATTGGCTCGTGGACGCCGGCCTCTCGACGGCGGCTACGGCTCCGGATGACGCGGCGCACTACCTCACGCTCGACTACTCGCGACACGCGTCGTATGAACGCTCCCGCGATTCCATCGGCATTCTGGGCCGGGATGGGCACGTGCGCGAACTCTCCGAGATGACGGACACCGCCACCGTCGCCGACATGACGCAGTTCGTCGAAAAGCCGTACGTCTGTTATCCCAAGGCCGTCAGCCTGTCTCCCGCTGTCGGCACCCTGGTGGAGTAAAGAGGGGGCTCTCAGCGTTCAGTGGTGGCAATGCCCCCCTCATCGGTTCTTCACGATCGTTGAGCTGTAACATCTCGTGCGGGTTGTTCGTCCTGTACCCGAATCATGAGGCGAAACAAGGCCTCGGTGCCTTTCACTCATCGCGTTGACCGTTTTATCCGCCCGTGAGCGACTTTGAACAGCAGGTCCGCCAGTACCAGAATCGCGTGTTTGGTTTTGCGCAGTACTTCATGAAAGACCGAGAAGCCGCGCAAGACGTCACGCAGGATGTCCTCATCCGTTTCTGGGAGCACCACAGCGAGGTTGACGACGACCGGACGCTGGGGTGGCTGCTCCGCGTGACGCGCAACGCCTGCATTGACGCGCTGCGCAAGCGTAAGACGCGCCGCAACGCCGTTACGGTGAACACCGACGGCCTGGACCGAGCCACCAGCCCGAGAACATCACCGGCTGATGCCGCTGAGGCGTCCGACTTCCGCAGCCATTTAGAGGAGGCGCTCGACGAGGTGGACGAGCCCTACCGAAGCGTCATCATTCTTCGTGAGATCCAAAACCTAAAATACCGTGAGATCAGTGATGCGCTCAACATGCCCATGAACACAGTAAAGGTCTATGTGCATCGCGGCCGCAAAAAGCTCCGCAAGCAGCTAGCCGAGGTTATCGAATATGAAGCAGCCTAACCATTCCATAGAGTACGAGTGGATGGACGAGCGCGTCGAAGCGTACGTCGACGGCGACCTGCCGGCCGATGAGCGCGAGCGCTTCGAATCCATGCTGGACGCCCATCCCGAGTGGGAGAAGCAGGTTCAATATGCACAGCGCATTCAGTCTGAACTGCACGCGCTGCCGCACGCCTCCTGCCCGCCACAGGTTCTCGATGCGGTCTTCGAACACACCCGCCAGCACGCCAACGGGGCCTCGACTGCCGAAAGGTGGTGGAACTGGGTCTGGCGCGAGCTCGATATCGAGATGCACACGGGGTGGAAGCCAGCGCTTGCGTTTGCCATGCTGCTGCTGGTGGTCGTGACCTCGTCCCTGCTCACCGATCCGCAGAACCCTGCCGGGCTGTTTGATCAGCCCGTGACGTCCTCGCAGCAGTACAGCGCGGCCGAGATTCAGGCGGCCGAGACCCAAGCCAAATGGGCTATTGCATACATCGCCAAGGTGAGCCAAGAAACCAGCTCCACCGTCGAAAACAAGGTGCTGGAGGATAACTTCACCATCCCCATGCGCCGCGCGCTGCGTCCCTTAGCTGCCGCCGATCGCAGCTCGAATTCTACCCAACGATAGACCTCCATGACGATGCGTTTTAAAACTCTACTTTCCGCGCTCGTGCTCACCGCGAGCAGTCTGCTCTTGATGGCTCCTTCCCAGCGGGCTCAGGCGCAACAGGCCGAGCTAGCGAGCCTCCCCGGCTACGTCGACTTTAACGAGGTGAGCAGCTGGTTCGATGCGCCCGCCAACATCGAGGTCAACCTCCGCGGTACCTTGCTCGACCTCATCTCCGGATCGACGGACGACCCCGAATTCTCCCGGCTGATGAGTGGGCTCCAGGCCATCCAGGCCCGCGGCTACCCGATGCCGAATGGCACCCAGGACGACGTGATGGCCCGCTTCCAAGAGCTGTCATCCCGGTTGGAGGCCGACGGCTGGGAGCGAATCGTGTACATTCGCGATGAGGAAGAAAATATTTACATCTACGCGAAACCCGACGGCGAGTCGATCGCTGGCCTCACCGTCATGATGGCCGACCCGGGTGAACGCGAGACCATGTTCGTGAACATCGTAGGCTCAATCCGCCCGGAGGAAATCGGTAAGATTGGCCGCGGGCTCGACATCGAACCGCTCCAGAACGTGGATACCAGTGGTCAGCAGAATTAACGGTTCGGGGGAACAATGGGTGGTGGTCATCGCCTTGGCGCTGGTGGCGTCGGGCTGCCTGAGCGTCCGATCTCCCTCCGCTCTCTCGCCGGAAGGCGTCGCGCGCCCCGACGAGGACCGCTCCTCTAACGTGTCGCTCCGCCTGGGCCCGCGAGCGTTGCGGGTGGTGTTGCCACTCCTCCTGGCCCGCTCCTCCCCAACGGCCCCGCTATACTTGCGCCACCTCGATGAAGTGGTGGTGTCTGTCTATAGCTCGGATGGTCCCGAGGCTCCACGGCTTTCTCCGGCCCACGGCGAGCTCGTCCTACGGGTCCGTGATGAAACGTCGACAGTGATGCTCATCCGGCCCGCTAATTCTGTGCCCCTCGACCGTTTCTCCCTCCTCGTCGATCAGGGCGATGAACAGATCGTAGTGTACGCCAAGGGTGACCTGGTACGCCTTGTCCGACAGGCGTTCGCCTCGTCGTTCTGATGGGCTGATCGGTTCGCCACGCCACGGCATAGTCCGCGGTCTCGTCGCCGGACTGGGTGTCCCGGGGGCGTTTTGCTATATTAAGGGCTGCTGGTCGTTTTTCATCAAGGCCCGTCTGACGCCATGCGCACCATCATTGAGCCGTTTCGCATCAAAGCCGTCGAGCCTATTCGCATGACCACGCGAGCGGAGCGCCAGCGGCTGATCCGTGAGGCGCACTACAACCTGTTTGCGCTCCACGCCGACGACGTGCTGATCGACCTGCTCACCGACTCGGGCACCTCGGCGATGAGTGCAGACCAGTGGAGCGCGCTGATGCACGGTGACGAAAGCTACGCGGGCTCGCCCTCCTTCCACCGGTTTGAGGCGGCCGTTCAGAAACTCATGCCGTTCGAGCACGTGATTCCGACGCATCAAGGTCGCGCCGCCGAGCGCATCTTGATGGGCATCGTGGCCGGCCCCGATACCATCATCCCCAACAACACGCACTTCGACACGACCCGGGCCAACGTGGAGGCCACCGGGGGGGAAGCGGTCGACCTGGTAGTCGACGTGGGACGCGATCCGGCAGCGCAACATCCCTTCAAGGGCAACATGGATGTGGTCGCGCTCACAGAGCTTCTCAACAAGCACGCCGACCGAGTGCCCCTCGTCATGCTCACGATCACGAATAACTCGGGCGGTGGGCAGCCGGTGTCAATGGCCAACGTCCAAGATGTCAAGTCGATCTGTGAAACACACGGGGTTCCGCTCTTTGTCGATGCGTGCCGGTTTGCTGAAAATGCCTACTTCATCAAACAGCGCGAGGACGGATACAGCGACATCCCAGTGGCCGATATCGTCCGCGAGTTGTTTTCACATGCGGATGGTATGACGATGAGCGCCAAGAAGGACGGGCTCGCCAACATTGGCGGCTGGCTCGCCCTGAACGACGATACCTGGGCGCACGAGGCCCGCAATCAACTCATCCTCACCGAAGGCTTTCCCACGTATGGAGGGTTGGCCGGTCGCGACTTGGACGCCATCGCCGTGGGACTCGAGGAGATCGTCGACGAGGATTACCTGGAGTACCGCATCGCCTCCACCCGCTACCTCGGCCGCGCACTGATCGACATGGGCGTACCCATCGTGGAGCCCGTCGGGGGGCATGCGGTGTACATTGATGCCCGCGCGATGCTCCCACATACCCCGCCACTGGAGTATCCTGGGCAAGCCCTCGCTGTAGCGCTGTACGTCGCCGGGGGCATTCGAGGGTGTGAGATTGGCTCCGTTATGTTCGGGCAGCAGCCAGACGGCCGTGAACAGCCGGCGCAGATGGAGTTGGTGCGGCTAGCCATCCCGCGGCGCGTCTACACGCAAAGTCATGTCGACTACGTCATCGAGTGCATGGCGGCCGTGCATGAGCAAAAGGATGTCCTTACCGGGTTTGAGATCACTGAGGCGCCGTCACGCCTGCGCCACTTCACAGCGCACTTCGCGCCGCTTGGGGACTCCGTGCTCGCCTAAATCCTCTGCACCGCGTCAGTCGATGTTGGGGGATCTAGCGAGTGTTGCACGACCGGCCACGGCCGCTGAGATGGCACGCAAAGGTTTTAACTCGCCACCCCGCAGAGAGCGATTTTCGCGGCCAACCTCGAAGCGAACGGCATCGGCTTGCACAGCCTGTTGAAACGTGGCATACGGGATGGCCACCCACAGCTCTTCAAGGTAAGGCCCCGCTCCGTGGCGCTCATATCGGAGCGACGGGACGTCGAGCGCCGTGCCGTCTGCGACCAGCCGGAACGATCGCAGCGACGGGCGATCGAAGCGCAGGCGGCGGCAGTTGATGCGGGAGGCCCCGCTCCGGCAGCCCAGCGAAAAAAAGAGTGTGACCGATTGGGGCTGGCACGCAGCTCCCTTCGACACGTCACACACCGTGAAGGCGTAAAGGTAGTTTTTCGCAGGCCATACAAGCTGGATGGTTCGCACCGTGCGCACGGAGCGCTCACCGTCTGGAGGAGCCTCCAGCGGAAGCTGATGTTGCGGAACGTCGAAGTTTGCGTAGTACTGCTCCCGATAAACCGGCACGACGACCGGCCCCGCCGTCTGCACCGTGTCGACCGAGATGAACGTGGCCGGATCATTCGACATCATCTCGGGACGCAGGCCTGCGCACCCTGCCCACGCCGCGGCGATCAGAATGAGCAAAGCGACCACCAGCCGGCACGGAGCCGCCGGGAACGGACCCTCCCTATTCATCCGGTTCATCGAGGATGTAGATATCGGGCAGATTGCGCGCGATTTGGCCATAGTCCAACCCATACCCAATGACAAACAGGTTGGGGATCTCGAACCCTACGTAGTCCAGGTCCAGATCCACTTCGGTGGAGTCCGGTTTGTGCAGGAGCGTAGCCACCCGGACGGAGGCCGGATCATGAAGCGCCATGCGTTTCAAAATGAACTCCATCGACAGGCCTGTGTCGACAATGTCCTCTATCACGATGACGTGCCGACCGGTTAGGTTGGCATCGATCTTTTTCAGCTCGGTCACCTCTCCACTCGAGACCTTGGCTGCGCCGTACGAGGAGAGCTTCATAAAATCGACCTCGCAGTCGATGTCGATGGCGCGCATGAGGTCGGCAATGAACATGAACGCACCGTTCAGTACCCCGATCAAGATGGGCGTGGAACCGGCGTACGTCGTGTCGATAGCCGCTCCGATTTCCTGGACGCGTTCCTGAATGGTTTGAGCATCCAGGTAGCGGCGAAAACGTTCTCCGCGGCAGTGAATGGTATGCTCGGAGGTCGACATCGCAACGTGCGTCAGATCGCGGGGGGACGACATGGGGCTACAAACTGATGAGATGGACAGGGTACAGGCAACCTACTAATCGGAGCGCCCGGATGGTAGGGGGCTCTGTATTTCGACGGACGTTGGCTCAAAGTGAAGCCGCACGACGTGCTCGGTGTCAGGCCGGACGCGTGTAGGGTGCGCGATCCGATGGCCAACAACCCATACGATGCGCGACGCGTCGCACACCACGAGTTGTTCGGCACGCTGGTGCGGAGGGACGCGTTCATCCGTCAGCAGATCGCTTACCAACTTGGTGTGCCTCATCCCCAGCGGTTGAAAGCGATCCCCTTCTTGCCATGTTCGGACCCGGAGAGGCGCCTCCACTGCCTCGGCATCGATGAACTCTGTCCGTGCTCCCTTGCCCAACTGAGCCGGGACGGAGGCAACTGGATCCACGTGGAGCGTCCCGTGTGGCAGCCGGGTCGGGGTTCCGAAGGAGACCCGCTGAGCGTCGACCCGCTGGGCCGCGGTAATAGAGGGAACGAAGCGAAGCGCATTGCGCTCACGCCACACACGTCCCGCCCCGCTGTCCACACGACGTCCCACCTGCGCATCAAGCAATGCTTCGATTTCGCGGGCGAACGCGGCCGTGTGCGGTGCCCCAGGGAGCCACTGGCGCAACGCCTGCAGCAGGATGCGCCGCCGCCAGACCGAGGGCTCATCTTGCAACGCTTCTATGCCCAATGCCCCTCCACGCCGCCCCTCTTCAGAAGTACACCGGTCGAAGCGAGCACGCAACGCTGGGTCAAATGTCTCATCCAGGTACTTGCGGACATGGTCTGCCGCTGCTGCCATACGATCTGTCGCTCCCTCAAAGTGCTCCTCAATGATCGGGAGGATACGGTGACGAAGCATATTGCGGTCGTACTGTAGCCCTGCGTTGCTCGCATCGGTTCGCCACGCCAGGTGGTTGGTCTCGGCGTACGTGGTGATGGCGGCGCGGGACTCACCCAGTAAGGGCCGCACCACCTGGATCGGACGCCCCGGTTCGATGGGGCGCCGCGGCGCCATTGCCCCGAGCCCCTCCAAGCCACTGCCCCGAAACAGATTCAGGAGCAGCGTTTCGGCCTGGTCGTCGCGGTGGTGCGCTACTGCCACGCGGCCCGTGTCGTACGCCGCAGCACACTCTGCAAAAAACGCATAGCGCTGATGCCGAGCGGCCTCCTGCAGCGACTCGTCCGATGCCTCAGCCCGGGCCTTGGGATCGCGCCGGGCAACCTCTAGGGGCAGCGGCGGGCTGGCGTTGTCCATCCACTGGCGCACGAAAGCCTCATCAGCATCCGATGCCTCCCCCCGCAGTGCGTAATTCACGTGCGCGCCGACGACGTCATACCCCAGCCGGTGCAACACATGCGTCAGCACGATGGAATCCACGCCTCCGCTGATGCCCACGACCACACACTGCCCCGGATCGAGTAAGCGATAATCGTCGATGTAGTGATCGACGCGCGCCAGGAAGGCTGCAGATGATGACATGATCCCTGAGGTTTGACAGCGTCACCCTATCTCAACGGCGGAATTCGTGCGCGATCTCATCCAATGACCAATGGAAAACAGTGGGCCGGCCTTGAGGATCGGCGTAGGGCATCTCACAGTCGAACAGATCGTTCAACAGAGCACGCCGCTCGTCATCTGCCAGGGAATGACCGTGCGTGACCGCGTGGCGCTGTGCCAATTGCGCCGCGAGCGCCTTCCGGCGGTCTGATGGATCGTGGGTTTGCGTTTCCAACTCATCCAGCAAGTCGCGCAATTCGCTCACCGCGTCGCCCGCCTGTGCATGGGCTGGCACGCCGCGGATCGCCATCGTGCGTCCACTCAAGCGCTCCATCTCATAGCCCATCGCGCGCAACTCGGCGCCCCAAGCGTCAACTAGCTCGTCCTCAGTGGGCGTCAGTTCCATCGTCTCGGGGAAGAGGAGCTGCTGCGACGGGGCCTGCCCCTCGTCGGTACAGTCCAGGAGCCGCTCGTACAGCACGCGCGTGTGGGCGGCCCGTTGGTCAATCAGCACCATCCCGTCCTCGGTGGGCGTCATCAGATAGGTATCGTGCAGCGTCCAAACCGGCTGGTGCCCCGAGCCAACTCCGTCTTCTGATGACGCGCCGGCGGAGGACGTGCCGTGCGGCGCCGACGAAGCCCCTTGATACAGAGATTGCGAGACGGCGCCTGGCGACGGGGCCGAGGCAGAGGTTCGTTCGGAGCGGTGCCGGTCACGTCGGGCCTTCGACTTGCTGGATGATGCAGCCGGAGACGAGTCCTTCGACGGGCTGGGCGCGCCCCCCGAGGTCGCCGGCGTGGACCGGTCTCGTGGCTGGAAGGGGCGGGGTACCGAGCCGGGCGATCCAGCGGGGGGCGACGATGCATCCGACGACGCACTTCCATCACCGGGCTCACCGGCGGACCGCGATGCATCGAAGGCCGGGGTCAACTGGGCTCGACTGAGGGCATCGCGCGCGGCGCCACGCAAGAATCCATAGAGTCCGCTCTCGTCCTCGAACTTTACCTCCGCCTTGGTCGGGTGCACGTTGACATCCACGCGGCGCGGGTCCAGGTCGAGAAACAGCGCGAAGAAGGGGAACGCGCCATCGGGCAAAAGCTCGCCGTAGGCCGCGCGCACGGCGTGGCTGAGATACCGGCTCTTGACGTAGCGGCCGTTCACGAACAAGAACTGATCACGGCGGGAGGTGCGGTGAAAATCAGGCGCCGCCACAAAGCCGCGCACGGATACGTAACTGCTGCTATCCTGGACGGGCACCACCTGCTCCCGGTGCTCCTCGCCCAGCAGATCGCTGATCCGGTGGCGCAGGCGGTCGTGCGGCGTGTCTGCGTCGACGGCCGGCAGATCGTAAACGGTGTGGCCTTTGTGATCCAGCGAAAAAGCCACGGAGGGTTCAGCCAGCGCAATGAACTGGAAGGTGTCAACTACGTGCTTAAACTCGGTGGCTGGCGTCTTCAAGAAGTTGCGGCGCGCCGGCACGTTGTAGAAGAGGTTGCGCACGGCGATCGACGTGCCGGCTGGTGTGGCACAGGGCTCTTCCGTCACGATCTCCCCCCCATCGACACAGACGCGAAGGCCAACCTCATCCTCAACGCGGCGGGTCTTAAGCTCTACCTGGGCCACGGACGCGATCGAGGCGAGGGCTTCCCCGCGAAAACCGAGCGTTCGGATCCGTTCGAGGTCGTCGACCGACTGGATTTTGCTGGTGGCGTGCCGGCGGAAGCAGCGTACGGCATCAGAGGGGCTCATGCCGCAGCCGTCGTCGATTACGTGGACGAGCGTGCTGCCTGCATCCTTGACGATAAGCTGGACGGCACTGGCCCCTGCGTCAATCGCATTCTCCAGTAGTTCCTTCGCTACCGAGGCGGGCCGCTGTACGACCTCCCCCGCCGCGATTTTGTTGGCGAGCCCGTCCGGCATCACGCGAATGATGCTGTCCGAGTCGGTCGCCGAGTCCATCGCCATAGCGTTGCTACTTCGTTCAGTCTGGTGCAGCGGCGGATCGCAGTGCGCCTCGTGCCGCTAGAGCGACAAATAGATGTAGATGGTGAAGACGAGGAGCCCGAGCAGGTACAGAATGCTCGTGGGATCGCGCCGGTTGGACTTCCGTCGCACCCGGAGGCGGCGTTTGATGTCGTTTTCCTTACTGGGGTCGTGATACCGCGGATCGTATTCAAACTGGCGCGGCTTCCGCTTTTTGCCACCGATGATGCTCATAATGCTATCCGCTTGAGTGAAGGGCACCGCCGTTGTAGGATCGTGTACCTCCGGCCAAAAAGGGCGTTCCGGCTGAGGCGCCCCGACTACGCCAACTACCCCCCGATGAGGTCGGCGACAAACGCGAGATAGGCGTACACGAGCGGCGCAGCCACCGCCATGGCGTCGAACCGGTCGAGTAGCCCGCCATGGCCCGGCAAGAGGGCGCTGGAGTCATCGGCGTCTACAGAGCGTTTCAGGTGACTCTCCGCCAGATCGCCGAGCGGGCCGAGTACGCCGCCGATGATAATGAGTGCGACCATGTGCTCCCAAGCCAGAAAGCCTCCCACCGTGAGCTTGAACGCCACCCCAATTACGAGGGCTGCAACGACCCCGCCCAGGAAGCCTTCCCAGGTTTTGTTCGGTGAAATAGACGATGCGAAGGGTCGTCGGCCGACAGCTTTCCCGACGTAGTACGCGAACACGTCGCTCGCCCACACGAGCAGCAGGACGAGCAGTACCAGCAAGAAGGCCTCAAAGTCGCCAACCTCGGGGCCTCGCGCCCCCCGGAGGCGAAGTAGAAAACCCAGCAGGGCAGCTGGATAAAGCACGCCAAAGACAGTGACCGACAGGCTGCCAAGCAGCGCCTTCCGCTCGAAGAGGAAGGGCATGAGGGCGAGCAGCGCCACACCAGCCCCTAGCGCAAGCCCTCCCGCACTTGGCCAGAGCGGCTGGACGACGATCAGTGCGCCAAGGGCGAGCCCCCAGCCAACCTGTGGGAATAGCCCCGCCTGCTCGGCGAGGCGATACAGCTCCCACTGACCCAGCAGCGCAATTCCAACGACGAGCGCTCCGAACACCCAGCCTCCAGCGTATGCCATGCCAACCACGAGGGGCGCCGCAACAAGGGCCGTCAGCACCCGAAGCACGCTGTTACTCACTGGCCGCCTCCTCCTCGTTGCGCTCGTGTTGCCAGGCGTGGTTCAGGCAGACTCCTCATCCGCGTCTCTATCGCCGACGTGCAATTCTTCGTTCCCAGAGTCTAACATCGCTTCATCATGCGGCGAGTGGGCATCTGGGGCATGGGGATCGGCCCGGAGGGCGGCTTCTTCAAGCTCTTCGTCAGACACAATCTCACTTTGAATGAGCTCCACGGCGGCCTCGGCGTGATCGGGCGGCACCATCACCCGCACGGCTGATAGGTCGCCCACATTGAGGTTGAACGCGTGATCGCGCTGCGTGAGCACCACCGCGGGAATGTCACTATCATCCAACCGGTCGCGAACAAGATCGGCTTCGTAGTCGGTGCCGGTGGTGTAGACCGTCACCCAGTCTTGGTATTTTCCTTCGGCCATGGCGGAGTAAGACGTAAGCAGAAAGGCAGTGAGTGTGTGAAGGGCTCTCGTCCATCTTCCTAAGAAGATGGCGTGTTGGTGGCGTGCGGGCGCATTCCTCGCGCCAGACGTTGCAGCACGTAGATGGTAGCGGCGAAGGCCGCCAGGCTGGGGATCAAGATATACCAGGGCACCTGCATTGTTTCTAGCGCTTGCGCGTCTAGCTCGGGGCGCTGGGCGGCATAGTTTGCGACGAGAATCGCAAAGGCGTTGTTGGCAAAATGGACGATCACCGCGGGCCACAAACTACCCGTCCGCCAAGCCAAGTAGGCCAAGTAGATGCCTAAAGCACTGAGCGGAAGCGCCTGCGACAGCCGCAGGTGATACAGCCCGAAAATGATGCCCGACAGCAGGATACCTCCAGCAATGCCGACCCCCCGCTCGAACTGGCGCTGCACATAGCCGCGAAAAAGGAGCTCCTCACAGACGCCTGGCACCACGGCAAGCATCATCAGATTGAACGGCACGCCCAATCCCCCACCAAGCACCTGCTCGATCAGCTCCATCTGCGACTGCTCCATTGCCTGTGCCCAATCAGGCAGCGGCAGCGACTGGTTCACGGCGCCGAGCCACTGCACAACGGGCGTTAGGGCTACCAGCCCAATGAGGGCGACGCCGATCAATGCCCAGTCGGTCCGGCGCAGGCGCACGTACGCCCTCACCTGCGTGGAGTGAAGCCGCGCCAGCAGGAGCGCAACAACACCGAGGCCCAGCACTTGCCCGACACTGTTACCGACAATGAGCTCTTGCACGTTGTTTTCAAAGAGCCGCGTGAAGGCATCGGCGTTGCCGAGCGTACTGAAGTCAACGCCCTCCCCAGCCAAAAGGATGAGTGTCGCCGCCGGACTGACCACCAGTTGAAAAGCGACAAAGGCGATGAGTAGTCCTGTGCACCCAGCGATGAATGATCGGATGGCGGTGCCACGAGGGCTCGCTGCGGCCTGCTCCACGGGCCCATCCAGGGGAATTGGAGAGGGTGCCCAGTCATCGGAGAGCGCACGAGGCGAGGAGAAATCCATGGTACTAACGGCGGTGGAATCACGTAGAGGGCGTGTCCATCACGGATAAGACCTTCAAAAGTTGCCCACCCACGCCAACGCACTCCGTTTTACGAGCGCATGCACTTCGCGGATTTTTCGCTGGAACATCCCCCCGGGGCGCCGTCATATCACAGACCGTGATTTGCAAAGCGTCATGCGCTTGTAGCTCAGTTGGATAGAGCGTTGGATTCCGGTTCCAAAGGTCGGGGGTTCGAATCCTCCCAAGCGCACGGTGTATGTTCATGCCCGCAGTTGCTCCTTTGCAACTGCGGGCTTTATGTTGCCCCGCTTTTCCCTTCACCTCTGCAGCATTATGTTCACCCCGGAAAGAGCCGTGCCCCTGGGTAGCATAAGGTACGCGGGAGGATGAGGGTGCTCCTGCCCGCAAGAGGTTTCGAACACTATCGCAACGAAGCTCAAACATCCTGACAAGGCTTGGCACCTGCCTGTCGACCGCAGGTTGTATGCTGGGATCGTTTTGATGACCACCCTGCCCCGATCATGGATTCGGCTGACTCGTCTTCTGTCTACGCTGTCACCACCAAGCACTTCGGTAGTGCCTTGCTTGACACCGGAGAGACCGTGATGTACGAGTTCGCCTCAATGCAGGAAGCTCAGCAGTGGTACGACCAAGGGCGCCCTGATGCCCGACTCGTTCGCCGCGCCGACCTAGCCGAACATGAACGGGATGCCATTGATGCCGTGCTGGCTTAGGCCTCGCTTGCCTCTCGTTTTTCGACGGCCTTGGAACGCGCGCACTGGACGTCGAGCGCCCTGGAACGTAGGGCTGATCCAGAACCAGTAACTAGCCTGAAGCCATCAGGGTGTTGCGCGCCGGCTCAGGCCTGTCTTGTTGCCTGACACTGGTGGGTCGTCGGCAGACTGCACCCAGCGGTAAGCCTGGCGTTGCCAACGGTCGTCAGGATCGGCTTGTACAAACCGAAGGCCCGGCAGGCTTGGCGGCGGCGCGTCCAAGACCGCCCAGGAACTGTCTACCTGGCTCACTACGGCCACAGCGCGTACCATGCCGGCGCGCTTCAGTGTCACTAATCCTCGCAGTACGCTCGCCGAAACAACCGGCGAGTCCGGCTCGGCCTTGCGCAAATCGACAACCGTCCCAAACGCGCCTTCGAATCCGCCGGCGAGTTGGCGGATGTCGCCCAACCAGTCGTGAATGATCTCGTCCGTGATGCGTCCTTGAAACTGGAGAACTAATCCCCAGTCGCTGAACTGTATCGAGTACATCGGCCGCTGTTGGTATTGTGCGGAAACGTGAGCGCAGGTTGCTAAGTCATAACGGCAGGGTGCGAGGTGGGGAACGGTTTTATGTGCTGTGTACGATTTGTGTGCTTTGTGAATCAACTGTTGCTACGACCGATAGCAGACAATGATGGCACCAAAGCGCTTTACCCCCCCTATACATACGGCATGGTTACATCATCGGGCTTTAAGGGCGCTCACGCTTTCTTTGTACAAGCGCGTTAGTGAGATTAGAAGGCTTGTTTCGCTCACGAATTGATTTTCTGATGTCCCGCCCCTCCCTATCCCAGCATGCCGGATGCCTCCTCGTGATACTGTGGGGTGTCGCCGGATGCACCACGACGCGTCCGCCCACCGATGTCCCAACCGCTCCTGAAGTCACCGAACAGGCCACGCTCCCGGAAGCGGACCGCGCCAACCTACTGCGAGGCACCCGCAATGAGGCACCCGCAATG
>CAYFQN010000002.1:0-8165 GCA_964345285.1 uncultured Rhodothermales bacterium | reverse complement strand
GGAAGCGGACCGCGCCAACCTACTGCGAGGCACCCGCAATGAGGCACCCGCAATGGGGCCTGGCGCTCCCGGTACAATCCCCCTGCCGTGGTGCCCACGGTCATCCGCAATGCGACCATCATGACGGCCGCTGGGGGAGACCTTAGAGAACGCCGATATCGTGCTTGTGGACGGGTCCATCGCCGCGGTCGGCCCCGACCTCGATGTGCCCACGAACGCTGAGATTGTCGACGGCACCGGCCGCTACGTGACACCGGGTTTGATCGACAGCCACTCCCACATCGGCGTGTCGGCCACCCCTGAGGTGGCGGCGCACTACGACAACAATGACAGCGGCACGACGACCCCGCAGCTTTGAATGGATCATGGGGTGTGGCCGCAAGGGCCAGGCTTTGGCCGGGCCTTGGCGGGCGGGCATTAACGTCTCGCGCAACGAAGCGTTGCGCTGGATCACCATCAATCCCGCCTGGGCGCTGGGCATCGACGATCGTACGGGGACGATAGAGGTAGGCAAACAAGCCGACGTCGTCCTCTGGTCAGGCGACCCCTTCAGCGTTTACACGCATGCCGATCAGGTTTGGATCGATGGGGTTTCTCCGCTTCGATCGCACCGACCCATCGCGCCAGCCGCATTCCAACTTTGAGGTGGGGTTGCCTTCGGACCGTCAATAGCTTGAACCGCCGATCGCAATTCACCACACCGCTTGCCTTTCTGCCGTCGTTTTATGTTTTCAATGCTCATGCCCCATCAGGGCCCGCGTCCCCACTTCGTTCTCGCCCCGCTCATCGGGCTCACGGTTCTCCCGCGAATAGCGTGACGCCTACCAGCGAGGAGCCGTCCGCCCCGTGTCCATCTCTCGACTCGATCTGGCCGCCTTCCAACCTGTCCTGGACGGTCAGCGACCGCTCGTCGTGCGGGCCGCCCGCGCCAGCGACATCAGCGCTGCGTTGCGCATTGCCGAGGCCTATGAACTCGACGTCGTTCTTGAAGGCGGCAACGAAGCCTGGATGCGCCGCGACGCCCTGGCCGACGCCGGCACTCCAGTGATTGTCCAACCACTCACGAACCTCCCAACCGACTTTGACCGGCTCGGCTCGCGGTTCGACAATGCCGCCCGGCTGCACGAGGCTGGCGTACCGGTCGTGCTCTCGACGATGGACACCCACAACGCCCGCAACCTTCGATTTGAAGCGGGGAACGCAGTCCGCTTTGGGTTGCCTCGTGATGCAGCATTGGCCGCCATCACGCATCGCCCAGCCCAAGTATTAGGGATCGCAGCAAGCCACGGCACGCTTGAAGCCGGAAAGTCCGCGAACGTTGTTGTGTGGACGGGAGACTCGTTTGAGTTTTCGAGCGCGCCCCAGCACGTGTTCATCCGCGGCCGCGAAGTAGACACTGACTCCCGCCAGCTGCGCCTGCTGAAACGCTACCGCACGCTGGACGAGACGCCGCCGCAATACAAGTAACCACCAGGCAGACGTTGAAGGGTCTTCTGTAGGCGCTATCAGGCCGCTGTGTCGATCAGCGGGCGCGATGCGATCGGGGGAGCCGACCGCCGAGCGGCAGCGGCGCTCCCCTCATTCAAATTTGGTTCGACCTGTTTGAGGATCCAACTCAGCGCTCGCACGCGGGGGTACTGGTGAATGGCATCGATGAAGCGAACGCGGTGTGCGGGATTATCGACGGTCATTAACCCCGGCCAGTACCCCTGCTGAGCCGCACTGTCGACGAGCACAGCGGCACGCGCCAGTCCGGCCTCCTCGCAGGCTTGCTGTCCGCGCAGTAGCCAGAACCGGGCGACTTTTGACAGCGGCTCGCACTGCCGCGCATCGACGAGCACGCCGAACGGGCCGCGCCGCCCCTGCAAATGGTCGCAGGACGATTGGTACCAGCCCTTCAGTTCATGGGGCGACACGGTGCCGCTTAGCGTAAGGATGTAGCCAAAGTCTCGCTGCCGTACGTGGTACATAGAAGCGGTTGGATGGGCGCATGGGCGCAACGGCACGCCGCACTTCCAAATGCGCGTGATCGGTGATATGAGTACGTCAACACATCCAGCAATTATGCTGCCAGAGTCTTCGTACCACCTCGTTCAGGTTTATGCGCCTTGCAGCCGTTCCAGGGCGAGGCGGGCCCGTTGCTCCAGCGACTGGTAGTAATCAAACGGCGTCTCCCAGTTGAGCGCCTGTCGGTACGCCCGGATGGCCTCTTCCGTGCGCCCCTGTTCGGCATACACGTCTCCGATATGTAGTTGAGCCCATGGGCCCCACTCCCCCTGCGGATGACCTGGATGGTCCACGGCGTACCAGTAGGCCGGATATGCTTGGGCGTAGTCACCCTGCACATGGTGCACCCGCCCGATGTAGAACGCAGCTCGTGCCTTGTCCACCGAGCGGACAGCTGCATCCTGAAACACCTCCCGCAGTGTTGATTCGGCCTGGGCATACGCTCGCCGATTGAAGGCATTCTCGCCCCGAATGAGCTGTCGCTCCAGCGGCTTCATGGGCTGCTCCGAGCGCACTTGCGCGCGCCGATGGGCCACCAAGTCGTTGTCGAAGTCGCGCGGCGCTTCCACGCGGCGATACACCGAAACGGCTTCTTGGCGGCGATGCTGCATCTCGAGGGCGAGCCCTAGCCGGTACTGCCCCATCGCCCGGAGGGCAGGGCCGTCGTGCCGCTCCAGATAACGGCGGTAGGCGGCGATGGCAGCATCAAACTCGTTCTGGACGAAGTGAGCCTCTGCGAGATAGTAATCGAGATAGTCAATGTAGAAATAGTCAGGCAACCGCTGTTTGTCGACGGCGGGCTGAAGCACTTCTTCGGCGCGCACTGGCTGGCGATTGGTGAAGAGGCCAAAGCCGTACAGGTGCGCGTACAGCAAGCTCTCCGGATCGCGCTCGTACAGCGTCCCCAACCGCTCGGTGCCAGCCGGAATGCGATCGAGCAGGATGATGTCCGCCAGCGCAATGCTCATGTGCGCCAGCTCCTGGTTAAACCGACTCTGGCGAGCCGCGCGGTGCAGTTCGCGCATGGCACCTTCCGCTGTGCCGCTGAACCCAAGCACGCCGAGCAGCTTCCGGTACCCCGCGGGTAATGAAGCAACGGTGAGGTGCAGCAAGCCCATACCGAAGTACGCCTCATCAAACTCCGGATGGTCATCGACGAGTCGCTCGAATTTGTTGTACGCGGAGCGCGCCGCCCATGCCGCGCGCACGTGGTTCCCCAGCTTCCCGGAAGCTACCGTGCGCTGAAGGCTCGTGGATGCCTGCATATGCTGCCGCCAGACGGAGGGCGGTCGGTCGGCCAGCAACTGGCGCAGCGTATCCGACCGGGCCATGAAGCGCTCGAAGTACGCCTCTTCGTCCGTTACCATCCCTTTGAACAGCGCGATCATCGCCAGCTGATAGTACGCAGCCTCCGCACCGTTCGAGTGCTGCATCAGCTGCCGGAACGACTGCTCCGCAGCGTCCATCCGAAAGGCAAAGAAGTGGCGCCGCCCCTCCTCCAGGAGCGCCTCCGAGGCGTCCGAGGCCAGAAGCATGGGACGGGCCGGGTCCGCCTGCACCGGCAAGGACGTGACGAGCCCCAGTGTAACGAGTGCAAGGAAAGGGGCCAAACGCTCCATAGCCACCTCGCTCCATCTTTAGAACAATACAGCCGGGCGGCTCGCTCCAACCACGCCGCCACCACGTCATGTCGTGACCGGGCCGGCCCTCACGAGGTCGGTTGCTGCAGCGAATCGCTGACATCGGCCGTGGTCACCGCGCCGTTTCCCCTCTCGGGGATGGCAGCCAGCTTATCCTCGGCGGCCGCGATAACCGACGCGACCATGGCGTCGCCGGTCACATTGTTCGTGGTACGCAGCATGTCTAGCGGGCGGTCGACCCCAAGGATGAGCGCAATGCCACCGGCCGGCACCCCCACTGCTTCGAGGATAACGACCAGCATCACAATGCCGGCACTCGGCACGGCCGCCGTTCCAATGGAGGCGAGCACGGCCGTGAGCACAATCGTGAGCTGCCCGGAGAAGCCGATGTCAATTCCGATCACTTGCGCAATGAACACAGCCGCCACGCCCTGATACAGTGCCGTGCCATCCATGTTGATTGTGGCTCCTAGCGGCAGCACAAACGAGGAGACCTCTTCCGAGACGCCCAGGTTCTTTTCGGCACACTCCATAGTGACGGGCAGTGTGGCGCCGCTGGACGAGGTGGAGAACGCCACAAGCTGGGCCGGGCCGATCCCTGCGAAGAAATCCCCCAGCGAGTGGTCCGTAAAGAGCTTCAGAAACGTCGGGTATACGATAAACACCATAATAGCCAGCCCCAACACGACGACGGCGCAGTAGTATCCGAGCGCACCGAGCAGGTTGATGATCTCCGCGGGATTGTCACCTGCAATAGAGGTGATGGCATCAGCCAGCAGCCCGAAGACCCCAATGGGCGCCGTGAGCATGATCAGCTCGACCAGCTTGATCACGAGCGAATTCAGCCCGTCGAAAAAGTCGAGCAGGGGTTGGGCTTTATCCTTAGGTATCATGAGTAGCCCAATCCCCACAAAGATGGCGACGAACACCACTTGGAGCATGTTGCCGTTGTCCGACGCCGAGTTGAAGAAGTTGGCCGGCACCATGTCTACGAGCGGTTGGAGGGGGCCTCGGTCGGCCGCCTCTTGCGCAAACTGCTGTCGCTCCTCCACGTCACCACTGTAGGTCTGCTCCAGGCGCTGGCGCATATCCTCGGGCACGGCCGTGCCAGGCTTAAACGTGTTCACCAGTACAAGGCCAACGATAAGAGCGATCGTGGTCGTGAGGACGTACACGCCGAGCGTCTTCCCGCCAATGCGTGATAGCTTCTTCAAGTCGGACAACGACGCGACGCCCATGATCAGTGACGCGATGATCAGGGGGACCGCAATGAGCTTCAGCAGATTAAGGAAGATCGTCCCGAAGGGCGCGATCCAGTCGGTCGTGAACTGCGTCCAGCCTTGCATGGCTGCGAAGACGCCGTACACCAGCCCGAGGATAAGGCCGATGATAATCTGCCAGTGAAGCTTTTTGTACCAAGGCATAACGCAGAGTGCGATTGTACGGATGATCGAAGAACGGCGCTTGTCGGGGCGTCATTACTGGGAGTGATTACTAAACGCCGTGGTGGTAAGATAATGGACGATGCCCCCTGCGCACAAGCGCAAAGCGTACATATTCCGCCAGCGTACTATGCGCCCAGTAGCCTCGCCCCCACCCCGGCTATGACGGCGCCACAAGACGTGCAGAGGATATTAACGCGGTCGTTCGTCATCCACTGAACGCCGCGCACTAGCGGCCCAGAGGGCTGCTCCACCCGTTCCCCGGTTGGCCTGACGTATTGCGCCTGCACAGTGGCGCCTAGCAAGCTATCGATGAGGGCGCCACTTACGCCCGCCCCCACGACAAGTGCCAGTCCTGCAAAGGGCCCTATGGTGGTGAAAGCGGGAGCAGCCACGGCCCAAGCGCTCAGCGCGACCGTAGCGGCCCCAGCCGCGCTGGCCACCGTCCCCCATCCTGAAACGGCTCCGGATGTACCGGCGGGCACGCGCCGCCCTGTCGTCAGCAGGAACGGTTGACCACGGGCCAGTGTGCCCAGCTCGGTAGCCCACGTGTCGGCGGCGGCTGCAGCAAAGGCGCCCAGAAATCCCCAGTAGAGCGGCGCGGCCTCCCCCACTGCGTGCACCATCAGCACCGCCCAGCCAATCGCGCCATTCGCGTAGACTTGCCCGGCGTCGCGAACCGCTCCCTTCGCGCTTCGGGCCGCTGCCCGGCCCTTCTGGCTGTTTCCGATCCGCGACCACAGACTCGAGAGTACGAAGAAGACGATGGCCGGCACAGCCCAGGCGGCCCCTCCCAGCGCGATGAGCGAGGCCGCCAGGAGCCCGCCCGCCAGCGAGCCGGATGGGCTCAGCCATCGCACCCGCCAGGTAACTGCAGCAAACCCGAGCCCGGCTCCGGTGGCCCTGAGCAAGACAGGCCAGCCGGCCACGCCATCGGCCCAGGCCACAAGCACGACGACCGCGGCGACCACGATGAAGAGATTGTCCCACCCCTTTCCTCCAAGCGCTTCGGTCATAGCCGTCGTTATGGCGAGCACCAAACTGACGCCGGCGGCTTCCGCCACGGAGCCCGCTCCAGTAGCTACGATCGTGACGAAACTGATCGTCCATGCGGCGCCCGCAAACGCGGCACTTCCCACCCACGATTTCTTTGCCCCTCCCACAGATCGGGCGCGTCCAAATCGCTCCCCCATCCAGGCGGCCACGGGGTCAGCCACGGCGAGGACAAGGAAGGCGGCAGTTATCACCCACGGGTGTCCGCTCTGGGTCGTCGGCCAAGCTATGGCGAGGGCTGGGAAGACAGCGAGCGGGAATGCTACCGTGCCCACGCTCTCCGGGCGGCCTGCGTGGATGGCTGGCCACCACTGGCGGTACCGAGCCACCGCATTGCCCACGACAAAGCAGGCTGCTAGACAATGAATGGGTACCGGCCCAGTGAAGAGGTAAGGCGTCGCAGCGACGAATCCCCCCACGCCCCCATGTACCACGCGTCGGGCCGTGGTGCTGGCAGCCCCTACGCGGCGCAGCCCTTCTCCGAGGCCTACGAGAAGCAGGAGCCCGAACACAGCGAGACCAAACCAAACAACATCTCCAAGCGGCACGACAGGGGCCTCGGTCCTACACAAGCACGCCGTATCGATTCGATTTTTCTACGCAGAAAGAGCCTCCGCTCGTGGAGAACGGAGGCTCTTGCGCAATCGTCGGGGGGTGTTGGATTAACGCCGGAACGAAAGGAGCAATGAGAAGCGGAGCGTATTGGCCAACGGGCTGCTTTCATTGGCGTACAGGTACGAGATGTCGACGCCAATGATGTTGTAGCGGAGTCCGGCTCCGAACGTCAAGAACTGACGATCGCCATTTTTCGGATTCTCGTAGAAGTACCCCGTTCGCAGGGCAAACAAATCGTTGTACCAGTACTCTAGGCCAGTGCCCATTGTAAACTGCTCAATGAGTCCGAGTGACTCCGCCTGCTCGTCCGGGTTGATGAGGCCTTCCTGCGTGCCCCATCCCGTAAAGATAGCTTGGTAAAAGGGATCTGGATCGGTTTGGACATCGAACTCCGGATCGCCGTTTTCGTCGAGCACCGGATCACCGTTGTCATCCAGACGCGGCGCCCGCGTGGTCTCTACATTCACGAGCGTCTTGTTTAGGTCACCCGTCCACGTGAGCGAGTTGTACTCATCAAAGTCAATGGTGAACGCGGTGCCGAAGCGCAGATTCATGGGCAGCGGTTCATCGGCGGCCGTGTACGTGATGCTCGGGCCCATGTTAGCGAGGTTGGTGCCAAATGACAGCGTAGCATCGGCGTCACCCAGTGCGATGGGCGCGGTGCGATAGAGCGCAGCGAGGTCAAACGCCACAGAGAAGCCGCTCCCACTGCTCACGTCGGTGGTTGACGGCGACAGGTTGGAGTAGATGGCGCGCACGCCAGTTCCGAACGCAAAGCGGTCTGATAACTGCACCCCGTAGGAAACGCCTCCAGCAAAATCGTACGAGCGAAAAGTTCCTTCAAAGCCATTCTCACCCGGACCGCTGCGCAATTCGCTTTCGCCCAGGTTAAGGAATGTCACGTGCCCGCCGAACGTCCCGATGCCCGGGACCTGATACGTGCCGACTAGGTATTCGTAGAACAAGTCGGCGTTGAATTGGGGGAGCCAATTGGCGTGCGTAAGACCAATCTGAGGGTTCGACTGAAAGGCGAGCCCCGCCGGATTCCAAAACATGGCGTTGGCATTGTCGGCCAGCGCTACCCCGGAGTTGCCCATGCCAGCAGCCCGGCTATCCGGCGCAATCTGGAGGAATGGGACCGCGGTGCGTGCCACCTGCGCGTTAGCCTCCGAGGGCGCACCGAGTGCAGCGACAAGCACACCCACGAGAAGCATCGTCCAGGAACGGCGGACGAAGAGAGTCTGAATAGCAGTCATGATTCAACCTGACGATTGAGGGTAAAAAGTAAAGGGCGCAGCGCTCCTACCCGCGGAGTGCCCTTCGTCGTAGTTCGTAACTGTTTCGCTCAATAATCAGGGTGGGTTCGTGAATGGTGCCGTTGCAACAGCTTAATCAGCGTAACGGTAGC
>CAYFQN010000001.1:0-73841 GCA_964345285.1 uncultured Rhodothermales bacterium | reverse complement strand
GTGAGGCGGCCGAGCAGAACGAGGCGCCGGAGGCCAATGGCCGGCGGAGCAGCGAAGGAGACGAGCCGTCTGTTCAAGAGCGCGAGACCGCCCGTGGCTCGCTGGATCAACGCCCGGAATGAGGAGATAACCTATTCCGTTATTGCAAATTATAACGGAACGGCATTTTGTATGGCTTGAAGAGAGTCTGGACTCACGAGTAACCGGACCACGCCGTGTGAGAGACCGCCCTCTATAACCGGACGTACGCGCCGGCGGCTGCCCGGGGTGTAAAGCACCAGATCGCTCTGATCCAAGAACGATGCCAGGTGGCCGGTCCCTTGTTCAACGGCAGCGGCTAATATCTGCCCGTCGAAGCCGGCCTGCTCGCGTAGCATGCTGGTCAGGGGCTTAATGGTGTCCGGTGACTGGGTTAGTAAGCTGATCGTGTTTTCAGAACGCAGCCGTGCGATTTGCTCGAGCAGCGCCGCCGGCAGGTGTGTCACGAAGCCCACCGTGTCAGCACGCGGAACCACTTGCATCATGTCTTTGAGGTGCTCAAATGGCGTGAACACATAGTCTGCGTCTTGGTGATTGCGCAAGTGGTTCAGCGAGACGGCCTTGACAGTACGCTGAAGGGCCCGCCCGATCTCTTCTGCGCAGAGGGTGCCGAGTTCGGACACCGGGTGAGCGACGAGAAGCTTACGGTCAAGGCGAGCGTGCTCGAGCAGGTTCGACTGCTCATGGAACAGGTACTCAATCTCGGCATCGTCAAGCCCCAGTCCTATCAGGGTCTGCAAGGTGTCGTGAACCACCTCTGCACCTCGTTCCATCCGTTCGCTTTTCTCGAGCGGAGTGCGATCTAGCACTGTGTATCCGCGGCCTGCCTGTGCGTCTACCAGGCCTTCATCTTGGAGCGCCTGGTACGCCTTGCGCACCGTATGAAATGAGATGCCCACACGGTCGGCTAGTTTGCGCGTCGAGGGGAGCGTATCGTTGATCTGAAAGTGTCCGCTCGCAATGAGGTAGCGCAACTGTTCGATCAGTTGCTCGCGGACAGACACAGAGGCGGAGCGATCGATAGACAACACGACAGGCGGGAGCGCTATTGGTCGAAGTCGCTACAGCTCATAAAATAATGGCATCGTGGGCAGCGGTACTTGCAGCCCTGGTTGTGTAAGCGGCTCCCACAGTTGGGGCAGTAGTCCCAGTAATTTTGTACGCCATCGCTTGCGCCCTGAGGCGGCGCCTCAGCGTCGGCGCTGGACGTGGTGGACGAGACAAGGGGGGAATCCGCCGTTGGGTCATGCATAGTGTGAAGAAGACGATTGAGAAGGTGACGTCGAAGAACCGGCCGATTGCGCGGCCTGTAGAGCTGTGCGCAGCGACCGATTGTTGGGCCAGACGCCGCGGGGGAACCGATACGTCTCAAACCCCATGGTGACGATGAGCGCGTCAGGCCCGACGCGGATTTCATGAATCCACTCCCAGTGTAGGGATTGCGAAGTACCGAGGCAATCATGCACGCTGCGCACAGCGGCTTCATGATCGCGTACGTGCACCTCGGCCGGCGTGGCGCTCAGTTGATACCGCGTCCAGATGATGGCCGCCCCAAATGCAGTAGGTGCTCCCCACGTTAGAAACGGCGCAATGGGCTGCTGTTGAAGCGCCGCTGCGGTCGCCGCAATCATGACGGGGAGAAAGCAAAATAGGAGCGGCGCGGCCAGTGCGCGCCCGTACACAAGCGGTCGCGGTTTGTCGTCCGGATGGTGGACGCTGCGAAATACCCTCATCGCCTACAGCTCCATGCTTGGGTCCCACGGGGCTAACAACGTAGTTAGATCATCGGCCATTTGCACCTGCTCGGTTTCGGCCGCGATGGCCAGTAAGTTGCGCCCCATTCGCACCAAGATGGCCTGGTTGTCGGCTGCCTGGAAGTATCCAGGACGGGGCTTGATGCCGGCCTGCAGCACGAAGCGAAGGCAGGCTTCCTTGGACACGTACTCACCGCCGTTGAACAAGTCCAGGTAAGCCTCTCCGTGGTCATCCACATACTTGACCAGAAAGTGAGCAGGTAGATTAACCCCGTAGACCGGTAGACCGAGGCGCTTTCCCAGCAGCAGAAATACCACCGATAAGCTGATGGGAATACCGAGACGGCGATCCATCACCTTATTCAGGTAGCTGTTGTTCGGATCGTAATAGTGCTCGTCATTGCCAGTGAAGCCCCATGTGTTGCACATGATATCTGCTAGTTCGAAGGCTTGCTCGACGCCCCGTGCCTGGTGGACGGGAGCCCGGGCTTCGGCCGCCCAGTCATCTAGCATGGATCGGTATGTCGGAATGTCGATTCGGGGAAATCGATATAGGGCGAGCAGAAACGCACCCCGCTCCAGGTTGACTGACGGAGCACCCATCACGAGCTGCCAGGCTTGCTGAATGTGCCCGAAGTGAAGCTCATGTATTGCGGTGTCGATCAGTGGGCGAAGCGATTCGGAAGCGTCGTCGCGCGCAGCCAGCAGCGTGGGCACCGCGTCGTGTCCCAACTCGTCCAGGCGCGCGTGCACGGAGGCCTGCACGTCCGCGTCCGGGTCGTCAAGGAGCCGGATAAGGGCGTTCACTTCACGGGTTGAAGAAACGGATTCCATAACAGTACCTTCAATTTGCCATGCTGCCATTTCCTGACTTGGCCACAGAAGGCTCTGCAGCCTCAACTGAGTCAGGTGCTAGGAATGGGTACGTGTGATCGGTTGGGGGGTTTAGGTTCTCTTTAATAGCTCGTGGAGACACCCACCGCTCTAGGTTGAAGCGCGATCCTGCCTTGTCATTGGTACCGGACCGCCGCGCTCCTCCGAACGGTTGTTGACCCACTACGGCGCCTGTTGGTTTATCGTTGATGTAAAAGTTGCCAGCTGCGTGCTCAAGGCGCTGCTGGGCCATGTGCACTGCATCTCGGTCGGTGGCAAAGATAGCCCCCGTCAGCCCATACGGAGACGTCTCATCAACCAGGTCCAATGTTGCTTCGAATTCGTCGTCCGGGTAAACATACACGGTAGCAACCGGCCCAAAGATTTCCTCTTCCATGGACTGGTAGTGTGGGTCGTAGGCGCGAATAACGGTAGGCTGCACATAGTAGCCGATGTCATCATCAAAGGCTCCCCCGATCACGACCTCGGCATCGTCTGCGGCTTGGGCATGTTGGATGTAGCCGGTGATTTTGGTGAAAGCCTTCTCATCAATGACGGCATTGATGAAGTTGGTGAAGTCCTCCGGCGGCCCCATCTTCAAGCCACCAAGCCGCTCGGCAAGTGCGGCCTGGATGTCATCCCACTTTGACGCTGGAAGGTAGATGCGAGAGGCGGCCGAGCACTTTTGCCCCTGGTATTCAAAGCTCCCGCGCACGATCGCGGTCGCTACCGCTTCCATGTGGGCCGATGGATGTGCAACGATAAAGTCTTTACCACCCGTCTCGCCTACGATGGTGGGGAAGGTGCGGTAGGTGTTGAGGTGTGACCCGATTTGCTTCCAGAGGTGTTGGAAGGTTCCTTCGGAGCCGGTGAAATGTAACCCGGCAAAGTGTTCAGAAGCCAGCGCCGTGTTTCCGACTTCTGCGCCGTTGTCAGCCGGAAGCATATTGATAACACCAGGGGGGAGGCCGGCTTCTTCCAACAGCTTATAAATGAAGTACGCCGAATAGGCTGACGTGGAGGAGGGCTTCCAGAGTACTGTGTTACCCATTAGTGCCGGCGCTGTCGGCAGATTGGCCTGAATCGAGGTGAAGTTGAAGGGGGTAATGGCGAGCACAAATCCCTCCAGGGGGCGGTACTGAAGATGGTTCCATACACCCGGTGCGTTCCCTGGCTGTTCGCGGTAGATCTGCTCCATGTAGTGAACATTGAAGCGAAAAAAGTCAATCAGCTCGCAAGCGGCGTCGATCTCGGCCTGATGAACCGATTTGCTCTGTCCCAACATTGTGGATGCGTTGAGGCGGTCGCGCCAGGGGCCAGCCAGCAGGTCGGCCGCTCGCAAGAAAATAGCTGCACGATCCTCCCAGTGCATGTGGGACCACTGAGCCTTCGCGTTCAAGGCCGCCTCAATGGCCTGGTGCGTCTCATCGGGCCCGCACTGGTGCAAGTGGGCCAGTGTTTGTTGGTGGTTGTGGGGGGCTACGACTGGAGACGTCGAGCCGGTTCGTACAGGCCGGCCGCCAATGAATGCGGGGATGTCCATGGGCGCGTCGGCTTTCAGGGAAGCTATGGCCTCTTGTAGAGAGGCGCGCTCAGGCGATCCCGGTGCGTAATCACGAACTGGTGCATTGGTAGGTGGCGGCGTTGTATAGATGGCATTATTCATACGGGTAGCGCGAAAGCCGTTATTGCAAAATGTGATTTGCGACTCTATTTGCACGTTACCTACGGCAATTAAGAAATCATGTTCGACGTTGCAGAACCCATCACCAGGATCGGCATTTAGGGAGTTGGAGATCTTCTTCCCCGTGCCACCGATGCGTAGGCTCCGGACCGTCGACGCCATGAGTCTTTTCCCGTTTGAACGCTTTGTGGCTTGGCGGTACCTCCGAGGAGCTGAAGGCCGCGCCGAGGGGCGCAATTTCTTGCGTTTCATCACGTACGTGGCCATAGGCGGCGTAGCCGTCGGCGTGGCAGCCCTGTTGCTGTCACTGGCCATCGTTCGCGGCTTCAGCCAGGAAATCCAGTCTAAGATTCTCAGCTTTGGGTCTCACATACAGATTCAGAGCTATATGGAAGAAAAGGGGCTGAGTCCCGCTGATGCCTATGCCGATCAGCTCCGAGACGTTACAGGCGTAGCTTCCGTGCGTCCGGTGGTTGAGTCCTTCGTGCTCCTTCGACACACGGGCGACGCCATTGATGGCGTTTCACTCGTTGGGGTGGAACAGCCTCCATCCTTCATGGAACAACGCGTCGTGGATGGCAGCTTCGAGACGTCGTCTGAGCCGAGCCAACGGCCTGGTATTGTAGTCGGTCAACAGATGGCGGACCGTCTTGGCATCGCCGTTGGCGAGGTCGTTACCGCGTTCTCGTTGCGGTCTCGCAACCAAGCGCAAACCCGCATGCCCATACAGCCCCGGGTGAAGCAGTTCGCGGTGCGCGGGATTTATGAAACGTCGCTGGCTGACTTTGACGACCTGTTCGTGTTTACCGACCTCCAGGCTGCTCGCACCCTTGCTGGCTTTGCCAATAACGAGGTATCTCGGTTCGATGTGACCGTGACTTCCATCCAGCACGTGGAGACCATTGCGGCTCGCATAGAACAAGATATTGGATTCCCTATCAGTGCCCGAACCATCTATCAGCAGTACCAAGGGCTATTTGCCTGGGTCAACCTGCAGCAAGGTATTATCCCACTGGTTATCGGCGTCATCGTGCTCGTAGCGTCGTTCAATATCATTGGTATTTTGCTAATGATGATCCTAGAGAAGAGCCGGGAGATTGGCGTTTTAAGCAGTTTAGGAGCATCGGGCCAACAGCTCCGCCGCCTCTTCCTAACTCTTGGCGCGCTAATCGGTGTGGTCGGCATTGGGATCGGCGAGGTGTTGGCTCTCGTGCTCGGTTATGCGCAGATGCGCTTTGAGATCATCCCGTTGCCGGCCGAAGCGTATTACATGAGCACAGCCCCAGTCGCGCTGGATCCCCTGGATTTCTTGCTCGTGGCTTCGATTGCTCTCATATTATGTCTACTTGCGGCCTATATCCCCGCTCGGGTTGCCTCCCGGATCGAACCGGTGAAGGCGATCCGTTTTGAATGACCCTCACTTTTTGGACCACTCACCCCCAATTTCCCCATGCCTCTTTCGACTGGCGACACGGCCCCCGATTTTACTCTGTATACCGATGAGATGCAGCCCTTCAAGCTCTCTGGCCACCAAGGCCATCCCGTAGTGCTCCTGTTTTTCCCGGGCGCCTTTACGAGCGTCTGTACGACTGAGCTAAATACCGTTAATAACAACCGCGACCGTTACGGAGCAAACACGCACGTTGTAGGCATTTCGACGGATTCGCCCTTCGTCCTGAGCGAATTCAGTGAAGTGAATGACTTCCAGTTTCCGCTGCTCAGCGACCATGACGCCTCAGTCAGTGAAGCTTACGGCGCAAAGTACGACCGCGACTTTACTGACATGGAGCTCGACCGTATCGCGAAGCGGGCTGCCTTTGTCGTCGATGCAGACGGTGTCATACAGTATGCTGAGGTGCTAGACAACGCAGGCAAGCAGCCGAATTTTGAAGCGATTCAACAGACGCTCAGCCGCCTATAGAGCCACGTTAGCTCATGCGTCTCGCATATCTCCAGTTTGCGCCTCTCTATCTGCAAGTCGCGCATAACTTGCGGGCTGTCGAGCAACTCTTAACAGGCGTTGAGGCCGACCTCATCGTTCTGCCTGAGCTGTTTGCGACGAGCCACTTCTTCCGATCGAGAGACGAACTCCTGTCTGTTGCCGAGCCGACCCCTGATGGGCGCACGACGCGTCGGCTCGCACGGTGGGCACGTGAGCTAGAGGCCACATTCGTTGCAGGTCTCCCGGAGCGAGATGGGGGGCCAGATATACAATCGTGCTGTCACAACGACACCGTCTGGATATGGAGGTATCGCAAGGTTCATCTTTACTACAAAGAGAAGACGTTCTTCGCGCCCGGAGCTAATGGGTTTGCAGTGTTTCCCCTTGAGACAGCGAACGAAGAAGCCTACCAGCTTGGCGTTATGATTTGCTTCGATTGGTTTTTTTCCTGAGGCGGCCCGTTCGCTGGCGCTCCAAGGCGCCGATATTATTGCGCATCCATCGAACTAGTGTGCCCCGACTGTCCGCGTTCAATACCGATCCGAGCGCTTGAGAATCACGTATTCACTATTACGGCCAACCGGTACGGAAAGGAGGAGAGCGGGAATGAGTCGCTCTCCTTTATCGGGCCGAGCGAAATTTGTGATCCGGAAGGCACCATCCTTGTCCGGGCGCCACGTTCAGCCGATGCGGTGGATGTAATCACGATTGATCCATTCCCTGCGCGCGATCGAGGCATAACCACGCACAACCATGTCCTCGATGATCGGCGCGTGGATCAGTGCGCCCTCCGGTAATGCTGTTATTGCAATGAAAAATCAGAAATTGCGTTGGAGATGCGATTCACGGGTTCAGGATGCATGTCTGGATTGAACGAGGTGCCCGTTATCGTCTCGTATAGCTCAATGTACCGTTCAGCAACCGTCACGCGGAAGTCATTGGGTAAGTCGGGCAACTGTTGACCGGCTTTGCCCTGAAAGCCATGGTCCATCAACCACTCCCGGACAAACTCCTTGGAGAGCTGCTTCTGAGGCTCGCCCTTTTGGAGACGTTCCTCATAGCTGTTGGCGTAGTAGTAGCGTGACGAGTCCGGCGTATGCACCTCATCGATCAGAACGAGTTCGCCCGTGTCCTCGCGGCGGCCGAATTCGTACTTTGTATCGACGAGGAAAAGTCCTTTGTCCCGAGCCATTTCGGAGCCTCGCTTAAACAGTTGAAGCGCCCATTCCTCCAACTGGTCGAACGTCTCCGCATCGATGAGTCCACGCTTAATCGCTTCGGCGCGGGCAATATCCTCGTCATGACCTTCCTCGGCCTTGGTAGCCGGCGTGAGAATCGGCTGTGGCAGGCGTCCACCTTCTTGCAGGCCATCGCGCAGCTTTTTGCCGCAAAGCGTCCGACCGCCATCGCGATACACGCGCCAAGCATGGCCGGCCAGATATCCCCGAACGACGAACTCAAGCGGGATGGGCTCGCAGGGCACCGCAACCGTCACGTTTGGGTCTGGGACGTCGAGTACGTGGTTGGGGACGAGGTCACTGGTCGCCTCGAAGAAGTAAGCAGCGACTTGATTGAGCACTTGCCCCTTGAACGGGATGGTTTGTCTCAGTACGTGATCGAAGGCGGATATGCGATCGGTGGTGACCAATATCAGCCGGTCAGTCTGTCGGTATGTGTCACGGACCTTGCCCTCGTACCGTGCCCCGAGCCCGTCAAAATGGGTTTCCCGTATCGTATGATCGAGCTGATGGCGGATGGCGCGACGGTCCATGATATGATGATATGTGGTGGGAATGGTGGATGGGGGCCGCATGCAAGGGTGGGGCGGCTCACTCGGGTCGCTGGGTGGACTTCCGAACGATCAATTCAGGCGTAATCAGTTCGGAGACGAATGTGTCTGGTATGCTGCCGCTGTTGATTCGGCCGAGCAACCGATCCGCGGCCCGTTCTCCAACATCGTGCATGTTTTGAGCGATGCTACTGAGTCCGATGAAGCGGCTGACTTTGATGTCATCGTAACCGATCAGCGCGAAGTCATCCGGCACGTCCATTCCCCGATGACGGATGGCTTGCCAGGCGCCAATAGCTTGCACATCGCTCGTTGCGAAAACGGCTGTTAGAGATGGAGCGATGTCGAAAAGGCTTTGCATCGCTTCATATCCAGACTCTTCACTAAAGCCGGCGTGTTTTTCTGTATGGCCGACAGCGATCCACTCATCCGGCGCCGGTAGGCCCGCCTCACGGAGCGCTTCTTGGTAGCCTTGGACCCGAGCGTTGCGCAGGCCGCTTTCGTGGTGTGTCGTTATCAACCCGATCCGTTCGTGACCCTGCTCAATAAGGTGCTCCACAGCCATTTTTGATCCGCTCGTCTCATCCCAGTAGAAGGAGTCGAGCTCATCGCAGCGGCTGCCGACGAGAATAACAGGAGCCCCTAGCCGGACCAACTCGTCGCGCACCGATTCTGTGATGGTGAGCCCCGTTAGGAGCAAGCCATCCATCGCACCGCGGTTCAGGAAGTTCATTAAAGTCGCTTCTGGCGCCGCCCATTTTAAGTCACACAACAGCAGGTCGATGTCAATATCCTTGAGCCGGCTCCGCACCCCTTTCAGCAACTCATTGTGGAATGGTGTTGTAAACGTGGGGACCGCAACCGCGATGGTTCGTGTTGACTGTTGCGCGAGCGACTTGGCGGTGCGGTTCGGGCGAAACTGGAGCTCCTCAATGGCATCGAGCACGTTCTCTCGTGTCCGATCCGAGACATCACGCGAGTTGTTCAGCACGCGGGACACCGTGGAGATGGCCACGCCAGCCCGGTCAGCAACATCATAGATGGTGGGTTTGGTGGAATCAGAGGGGTCCTGCGGCATGCTCTTGAGGCGCTGGTGAGAACGGCGGTGGGGGATCTGTGTCCAACAGCGGGGCACTATATGTTGGGGGGCACAGCATCTTGCGAGCGATTCCAAAAATAATTGGGCGCATCGACAGATGCATCCTCACGGCCATGGCGTAGTGATTCTGTAACATACGCTTTGGCGGCTTGAAGCGCATCGGTCAATGGAACGTCCAAGGACAGGGCTCGCAGTAAGGCAATGAGGAAAGCACTGGACGCACCGTGTATATCTTCTGCTGGCACGTATGGCGCTTCATACAGCGCGAAGTCATCGCCATCGTAGAACAGATCCACCGCGTAGTCAGGCGGCTCGGAGTCCACGTCAAAAAAGTGGGTGGGCAGTCGGCCACAGCGCAGTAGGACGTGAGCCGCCCCCAACTGACCTATCCGCTGAATGGCTACTTGCGCGTCGTCCAAGCTCGGAATCTCCATGCCAGCAATCAGCTCAGCATCGTGCACACGGAGGGTTACCAGATCGGGAATGGACAGGTGGTCGTGCACGGCGTCCAAGGCACGCTGGCTGATGATGTCTTCTCCACTCGGTCCACTGAGCGTCAAGTCGTATACAAACGGCCCACTCAGTGCGTCATTCATGTGGCGAAACACCGACTCGACCGTCGCTGGGTGGTTCAGAATCCCTACCTTCGCTGCCGTCGGGCGGCGCGTGTCGAATAGATGCGACAACTGCGCGTCGATGGTGTCGGTAGGCACGTCTAGCACGTCAGTGACCGTTCCGCGACCGGCCACGACCAGCGACGTACAAACAGGACGCGCCTGCCCGCCCATCGCTCGCACTGCCAGCACGTCTGCGGACAGGCCTCGTTCGATCCCCGGGTAGAGCGCGCCTACGCAGACCGGGTGGAAAGTAGAGGAAGATCCGTCCATGCTAGATTGAGATTCCACAGTAGGTACAGCATCAAGTTGTGTGTCGTAGCGATCGGGTTCGCCAACGAAGTCGGGATTCGACTGGTTCGCCTGGTGCCTCAGGAGGCCATCCATTAATAGGTAATCCACGAAGCATTGGCGCCCTGGATGGCCCCAATCAGGTCCTTAGATTGTGAAATTATAGGTGGCAACAGAAACAATACTTCATCGCACTGCTTGGTGTGCACGTTGACCCACACGCAGTGGGTATCGATGCTTCAACGCCGACCTGTCATGGATGCTTCCTCATCGCTACCGATTTCGCTCAAACGGCGGTGGTGGTGGACAGTAGCCGTGTTTGGTCTGACCTTCCTCGGTGGATACGTTGCCATGTACCTCGCGTGGCACCCCTCAGGGGCTGGCTACTGGGGGATCGGTGCGTCCAGTGCACTGGTCTATCTGCTCGGATACACCCGCGCGTACCTGCCGTTGAACCGAGCCCATCCAGATGGAACCATCCTGCCACACCTCGGGATAGGCAACCAACTGACCCTTTTTCGCGGCCTTCTGTTTGGATTACTTGCTGGCTTCTTGGTGCTTCCGCCGCTCACAGGACTGTGGGCTTGGGTGCCTGGCATCCTGTACACTGTTGCCTCACTCACCGACCTGCTGGACGGCCGTCTCGCCCGAAAGCATGATCAAACGACCGATCTCGGAGCACGGTTGGATGTCGAGGTCGACTCCTTGGGCATCCTCGTCGCCTTTATTCTGGGTGTGAACTTAGGTCAGTTGCCCGTGTATTTTGCCTACGCTGGGCTCTTATTCTACGGATACCGCGTGTTCCTTTGGGGCTGGAAGCGGGCCGGCGGTTCGATAACTGCGGCGCCTCACCGCCGCTGGCGATCCATGGTTGGCGGCTTCGAGGTGGGCTTCTTGTGTGTTATGCTTTTTCCCATATTCAAGCCTCCACTCACTACGGCTGTCGGCCTTTCTATCGTTCTTCCCGTCATCGCAAGTTTTCTGTGGGACGGCCTGATTACGACTGGGGCCATTCGAGTTGGCAGCCGATGGCATCAACGTGCTGTCGCTCTCTTGAGTCGTTGGGGGCGTCACTACCTGCCCGTTGTGCTTCACCTTGTTCTTGGGGCCGGCTTCGGCTGGTTTCTTATCGCGGAGCTCCAGCCCCCAGATCAATCCCTGGCCAGTGTTTTGAAATATATATTGGTTGGCGTACTCGCCCTCTCGGTGGGCCTTTCTATCGTAGACGTGGGTCGCTGGAAGTCCGCCCTGGTCATTTTGACGACCGCTGCCTTCTTGTCTCTGCTTGCTGGTATTTCGCCTCCTCAAATAATGATCACTACTGCCGGGTTCTTGCTACTTCTTACACGCCTTGGCAACAGAGGCTCTACGGACAGCAACCAAGTCGGGAGTCCCAATTAACGCATTTGCTATGCCCTCACTTATTGTGGCGTCTATTACTTGATGAGTCGTGGTACATCGAACATTGTGAACGATCAGATAAAGCTTCTCACTTCAGCACGCATCCCCACGCAATTTGGAGAGTTCCAACTGGCTTTATATGAGAACTCGTTGGATGAGAAGGACCACTTAGCTCTCATGCACGGCGACATTCACTCAGCAGATGACGTGCTCGTTCGCGTGCATTCTGAGTGCTTTACAGGAGACGTGCTGGGCTCGTTGCGATGCGACTGTGGCGAGCAACTGAACGCCTCAATGCGCATGATCGCAGAGGAGGGAGCTGGTATCGTGTTATACCTTCGCCAGGAGGGACGAGGAATTGGCCTACACGATAAGCTGCGAGCGTACAATCTACAGGATCAGGGCTACGACACGGTCGATGCTAACCTAGCGCTTGGCCACGGGGCGGACGAGCGCGATTACACTATCGGCGCTCTTATACTGCGCGACCTAAACGTTCAGTCGGTACGCCTCCTCACGAACAATCCTGAAAAGATCGAAAGCTTGAAATCCCACGGTATAGACGTGAGTGAACGCGTGCCGCTGCAGCCGGAGCCCAACGTGCATAACACGGAGTATCTGCATACAAAACTGAAGCGCATGCAGCACATGTTGGATCTCGACTCCACCACGTCGGGCTCCAGCTCCAAGCCCAACCTCCCCGGATCGCACTTCGGCAGTCTCCAGAGACGTCTGAGTTCTGACGATCATACACACAACCCTTTTGTCACGCTGCTGGTACATCGCCGGCTCGACGGCCAGATGATGGAACCAGCGGCGACTAGTGTCCGAGTTGTGACGCCCGTTGCTATCAACCACGACGCTATCATTGCAGGCCCCGATCAACTCGACGTGCTCACTGAGACGTTAGATGCCCAAAGCTCAGGGCCTTCACATGTCATCGTGCTCGACCCCGACCGGGTAACCCCAGCTCGCCTGTGCAAGCGGACGACTGCAGTTGCACCGGTAACCGTCTTCACCGCCATGGAGGGGGCTGCCTCGCTGCGAACCACCCCTGAGGCCACAGATTTCACGGTAGTCGGTGTCGATGCTGAGGGAGCTAAAGGGTACGTGGGTTCTGTTTTTGCGTGGCTGAAAAACCATGCTGTACAGAGCGCTCTGGTTTGTGGACCCCGTACATGGTCTCAGGCTGTATTAAGGGATCAACGTGCGACGTATATAATTGAGTTTATAGATACTGCGACACTTCGGCGCGGAGCCACCTCTAGCTTGTCAAGCGCGCCATTCACCATTAAAAAGCCGACCCGTTTCTGTACCGATAAGGGTTTATATATTAGTGGTGAAGTAAGCTACCTCGAAGGCGAATAAATCAGTCAATATTTATGCGATCAGCTGCACTATCGCGAAGCTTATCGCGTTGATGAATGTAATTCATCGTCGTGTCAATGTCCTTGTGCCGAGCATGCGTTTTAACCTGCTCAACGGTCGCCCCTGATTCTATGGCCAACGTGCATCCCGTATGGCGAAGTACGTGCGCGCCGATGTCTGGAAGGTTGGCCCGCTGTGCTGTGCGCTTCACCATCTTGTAGATGGCATCGGGGGTCAACCGTTCACCGCGATTTCGATTGCTAAATGAGCGCCAGAGCGCACCGGACGTGATCCCGTACGCATCGGCCATGTCATGGATAGTTTCTACCACGTGCGCCGGCACCTTCACATACTGGTCCGTCCCGCCTTTGGCGTCGGGTAGGTCCAGCACCCAGTAGTGACCTAAGGGCCGTAGGTGTTCCAGGTCCATAGCGGCTGCTTCCGATCGGCGCAGCACGCAATGCAGCAACGTCATGATCAAGGCGCGATCTCGGCGCGCCGCTTCACCAGCGGCATCGGCTGCAGCAAGAAGCTGCCGGGCCTGATCGCGCGTCAGAAACGTGATGGTGTGATCCTGGCGGCGGCTCGCACGCACACGACGAACAAGGTTTTTGTCGGCCGGATTGCGCGTTACGGCCTCAAGAGCGACTAACCAGTCGTAGAACCCGCGGATCGCAGATATGCGACGCTGGATGGTGGCCGGCTTCCGGTTATCGTCTTCGAGTTCACGAATATGGCGGTTGACGTCCTTGAAGGACATGGAGCGCGCATCGGCTACCGTGACGGTCGTACGCTCGAAGAACTGCTCGAGGTCGGTACGGTACGACCGCCTCGTGTGAGCGCGCTCGAATCGTTCTAGGTAATGTGGAAGCAGATCAACACGATCGGCACTACCTGAGGTCACCGGCGTTGTGTCGTCGTCCAGACCAGACGTGAGTGCATCACCAGATCGAGCGTCGGGTGGGTTGGGAGACGCACTATGTGATGGATCAGATGCCATAGCATTATATTTTCAATTCTTGATAATACCATTTATCACGAATTCAACAGTAAAGAAGGCTCTCGGGGCACGCAATTGCAACATACGGTTCTGCGAGACATCATCGACTGGAGGCCCGGGATGATGCTCAGGATTTACGTATCAGCACGGCCCGTACGGGCGATGCATCCATCCCGGTAAGTCGCAACGGGAGCGCGACCATGTCGTACTGGCCCGGCTCGGCCCTTGATAAGTCCAAGTGCTCCAGGATAGCGATCCGATGCTCGTGTAGCGCGTGGTGCGCTGGGAGGGCCGTGCTCGCCTGTCCGTCAACAGACGGAGCATCCGTACCAACGAGCACAACGCCGTGTGCGGCTAGCCAAGCGGCCACGTTCGAGCTGATGGCGGGATACGAAGTAGGCCATTCGGACAATGATGACTCACTACAAGGTGACCGGAACAGCAAGCGAGGGGTGATCGGAATGTCAGTCGCCTCCAGCAGCTCGACAGTGATTGTATCCGCCGCACCGACCGGAATAACCGATGCGGACCCGATGTAAGCCTGAAGCGGCACCTGGTCGACCGAGGCCCCCTTCACATCGAAGTGATACGGCGCATCAGCGTGTGTTCCTGCGTGCAAGCTCGTTGCTATGGCCCCGACATTAACGGCATCACCAGCTTTGATCGACTGCGACCAGGCGGTTTTGACCTGGCGATCTCCGGGCCAGACGGCGGTCTGTACCGAAAGCGGACGCGAGATGTCGATAAGCTCCATAAGAACATGGTGTAGGTGGCGCTGGATCAGGAATGAAACGACGTCGGTCGTGGAACCCGGGGTTGGCGTTGGGGCCGACGTCGGACCGGGCCACGGTCCGCCGGAGCCGCCGGCGATGGCGGAACAGGTCGCCACTCGGGCCCTCCGCCGGGCGGATCAGACGAGGAGTCAGAGTCGTCATTCCAGAGGAGATGCCACAGTAGGGTGCCCAGGATGACAGGTCCAAACGCAACGAAAAAGCTGAGCACCTGATATACCCAGTTCATAATACCTCCTTGTAGATCATAACTGCTCTGTGTGATGTCACGCATGGGCGCGCCCGCAGTTTCACAATTCCTTCGTTTTCCCAGTTCCCGCTGACGCGTATGTCGTATGGGCAGAGTTGCTCTCCAGATGAACACACATCCTCTCCTCTAACGGTTTTAATGCATTGTGGACTACGACATCATAACTATAGGCGCCGGTCACAACGGGCTAATTGCCAGCGCTTACCTGGCCCAAGCCGGGTATCGTGTAGCGGTGTTCGAGCGTCGCGACATCGTCGGCGGCGCGGTCTCTACCAAAGAAATCGTTCCCGGCTACCGGTTTGATTTAGGTGGTAGTGCGCATATCCTTATTCGGCTCACCCCAATCGTTGACGAATTAAACCTCGCGCAGTTCGGTCTTGAATACATTGAGTTGGACCCACTGTTCTTTGCGCCGTTTCCCGACGGAGAGGCCGTTTACATCTACCGCGACGTAGACCAGACGGCCGCACGGCTTGAGGACCAATTTCCGGGCACGGGGATCGCTTACCGCCGCTTCATTGACGATTGGAGTGGCTTTGCTCAGACCATGAAGCAAATGTTCTTGACGTCGCCTAGCCCTTTCCAGTTGGGCAAAAACATGGTCTTCGGCCCGTCGTCAAAGCTAACATGGAGTGACGAGTTACGCCATATCCTCCGCCCATACGGGCATGTGGTCAGTGAGTATTTTCAGAACGAAAAGCTCCAGACCATGCTAGCTTGGATGGCGGCACAGTCCGGCCCTCCTCCCACCGAGCCGCTCACGGGTCCGTTTGTGCTCTGGCATCCGCTCTATCATGAGGGCGGCGTGGCTCGACCGCGCGGCGGCTCTGGCATGTTGACGCAAGCCTTGAGAGATCACATCGAGCACCATGGCGGGGATGTTTTTACTGAGGCGCCCGTTGAGGAGATATTAGTTGAACGCGACCGAGCGGTAGGCGTCCGCGTTAACCACCAGACCTACACGGCGCGAGCTGTATTGTCGGCGGCTCATGCTTGGGAGACATTCGGCAAGCTCCTGCCTGAAGCCCATCAGCCTGTGGACATTCACACGATGCGAGTTGGCAATGGGTTCGGTGCTATGGTGCGTCTGGCACTGGATCGCCCGGTTCAGTACGCGGTGGACCCTACTGGCGAAGGGCGAACGGGGCTCCAGTTGCTTTGCCGCGACATGAGTCAGCTTCACAAAGCGTACGGAGACTATCTTGGCGGGCAGCCAGCCGCTGACCCGCCCATTGTGGCTATGACATTCAGTGCCGTTGATGACACGCTTGCTCCAGAGGGTGGTGAGGTGCTTTGGTTATGGGGTCAGTACTTCCCATACGAACTGGCCAACGGGCAACACTGGGATGATATTGCAGACCGTGTGTGTGATCGTCTCATTGATACGTTTGAGCAATATGCTCCTGGAACTCGCGATGCCATCGTGGGGAAACTCTTTCAGCACCCCCTTTGGCTTGAGCGGCACCTCGGTCTCTACCGCGGGAACGTCATGCATCTCGAGATGAGTTTAGACCAGATGTTCGCAGCCCGTCCGTTCCTGGGTGCGGCCCAATACAAAAGCCCCGTCGAGGGCTTATACCTCAGCGGGGCAAGCACCCACCCCGGCGGGGGCATCATGGGTGCTTCAGGAAGAAACGCCGCGCGCACGCTCCTGAGAGACCTCGACCGGAATCGTGTGTAACGCTCTGATATATTCTGTTGCGTTTAGTAGCGTTTCATGGTATATGCATGGTATACTAGTTTCACCATTCCCTACCCATAAGCGCCGCAGCTTGAATGTCGTATTTGGCATTCCATTTTGTTTTCCTGTTGCCTCCGATTCTTATCCTGTGGGCCACACAACCCTCCCCGCTTGCCGGGGTCGGTGGCCGTCGCGGGCGCTACGCTATTCCAACCATTTGTTTGATCGCGTTTAGTTATACCACGCCTTGGGACAATTATTTGGTTGCTCGAGAGGTGTGGTGGTACGGTCCAGAACGTGTACTGGCAACCATTGGGTACGTACCCGTGGAGGAATATGCCTTCTTTATTCTTCAGCCGATTCTAACGGGCCTTTTTCTGTACCAGTACATTGCGCGTTGGACCCCGGTGCGCCGATCAACCAGCCTGAAAGCACAGTACATCGGGGCTGCTGTCTGGATCGTGTTGTCTGCCATCGCCGCTTGGCTTGTGTTTTCAGGCTGGGACCCTGGACTATACATGGGCCTGATTTTGGTGTGGGCCAGCCCGGTACTAGCTGGAATGTGGTTATACGCTGGCCGCTTGATTTGGGCCTTGCGAGGCCCTGTGGCTGTTGGGGTAGCCATCCCTACGCTATACCTGTGGGTGACTGATGCCATCGCTATTCACCAAGGGATCTGGGAGATCTCTTCTGCCTATACTGTGGGGCTCCGCCCTTTTGGACTTCCCGTTGAGGAAGCCCTGTTTTTCTTGGTCACCAACATCTTGTGTGTGAAAGGAACCCTGTTATTCCTATTTGAGGAGCACCGATTTATTCCGGATGAGCCAGCACCCGTGCCGGCCGGGGCTTCACCATCTCGGATTGAATAGTGCGCATCCCCACCCCGTGGGCGTACCGTTTGCTACAGACCTGTAAAATGCCCGTTACACCTCCTGCTCTCACTTGAGTACAGGGTCGGGCTACGATATATAGAGACCGTTAGTGGTTGGGTGATTTTCCCCACTGACGCAACCGGCGGTTGGGTTTTTTCATTCCCGTCGGGCGCTTGCCATCACCCAAGGCGGGCGCAACCTGTGGATCCACGATTTTGACCATTCACTGGAGGTACCAATGGAACTTACGTTCACTCAATTTGACCTCGTCTACAACGCGCTGTCGCTCACGGCAGCGACGATGGTAGCGTCGGGCATCTTCTTCTTGGCCGCGAAGGGCCAAGTGGCTAGAGAGTATCGCCCCTCGCTGATTATGTCGGCAATTGTAGTATTCATTGCCGGTTACCACTACATCCGGATTTTTAACAGCTGGGACGGTGCATTCATGCTCGTCGAAGGGCAAGGCGGCGTTTCGCGCGCCGGTTCCTACATGGCTGATCCGGATGGCACGCCGTTCAACGAAGCCTACCGGTATGCGGACTGGATTATCACAGTGCCGCTCCTGCTCGCTGAGCTCATCTCAGTGATGCAGCTTAAGAAGTCTGGTGGGTTGCTCTTCAAGCTCATCGTTGCTACCGTGCTGATGCTCGTGGCCGGCTACATTGGCGAAGTAGGCTACGATCCCGCGACGGAGACAGGCATGTACGCCCTCTGGGGTACGTTGAGCTCAATCCCGTTCGCTTACATCGTATACGTCCTGTTCGTGCAAATGACCGATGCGATTCAGGACCAGCCTCCGCGCGCACAGGTGCTGCTTAGCAACATGCGGCTGCTGCTGCTGTTCGCTTGGGGCTTTTACCCGGTCGTCTACTGCTTCCCCTTCCTGGGCATCAGTGGCGCCAGCGCCCTCGTGAGCGTTAACGTAGGCTATGCCGTCGCCGACATCGTGGCGAAGGCTGGTTGGGGCATCATGATTTACGCCGTGGCTCGGGCCAAGACCGAAGCCAAGGCCGGTGCCGCCGCTGCGTAACAGCGCCACCCACACGTTTCATTCAGCGTGTAGAAAGGCCCGTGGGGTATCCCCCACGGGCCTTTTGTTTGTATTCGATCGGCACTCGTCTCTCCTCCCTCTTGTGGAGACAGTGAGATAACCCACTGAATGAGTTGTGAACCCACGACCCAATTTCCGAAACCGCAAACGTCATGATCGACTATCTATTTCTAGGACTGATCAGTCTAGCTACTCTCATTTGGGCGTTCTTCACCTTACCCAGTGATGATGACTCGCAAGACGACAGTCATAGTGGGGGAACAGGCGCAGGGGGAGACGCCAGCCCCACCGATGCTCCCCCCACGCTGGTCAGCGATTCCTCGGAGAAGAAGACAGCACAGGAGAATGCGGGTCACCCGGACCCGCGTCCACCGCAGGATAACTAAGGATACCTGGGTTCCAAAAGTGAGCTGCAAAGAAAAGAGTCAGGGCTGTACACGGTGCCATTGACCGTACCCACTAGGCTGCAAACCGACAACACTGACAGCCTCGCTGTTGTCTAGGCTCTCCCCCTGCTGGGTCGGAGCGTCGTCGAGAGCATCTGGTCGAGGAGGCTGGTAGTCGAACTCCACATTACGCGTTGCCAGAATTGTAACGAGGGGGAGCAAAAAGAACGTGCCAAGAACATATCCGAACGCGTAAATCCGGTTTTTGACCGCCAAGTCTCCGAGTTTGTGGGCTAACTGTATTGGGATGTTGCGCAGTGGGCGTACAGGCACGAAGAGGATCGTTCCATACAGGTTAAAGAAAAGATGCACAAAGGCCACTTTAAGCGCAGCGATACCCGTCGCAGTGCCTCCACTCGCGAGCACTAATGCGGCGACGATGGCTGTCGTGGTCGTACCGATGTTGGCGCCAACAACGAATGGAAAGATCTGTGTCACCGTCAGAATGCCGGCTCCCACGAGCGGTACCGTAATCGACGTTGTGATGATAGACGAACTCTGTACGAGGAAAGTAATCAGGACGCCAAATCCGAGAGAGACAATCGGGCGGCCAAAGATATAGCGGTGCAGCAGGTTTTCAGAGCGACCGAGGACAAGCGACCGGAGAAGCTTGACGAGGTAGCGAAGCGATATAAAAAGGAAGGCCAGGCCAACACCCAGCACGATAAGTTCACTCTCGCCCGTCAGCTGAATGATAAACCCAGCAATGGGCTCTACGACCTCCGCAACAGGGCTGAGCAGGGTCGTTCCCCCGATCCCGGCAAGCGCATCGGTTAGGTAAGCAGCTGGTGTGGAAACGAACTGAAAGGCCAGTTCGAGCGGAAAGAGAAGTGCGACGACGAAGAAATTAAAGAAGTCATGCACTGTCGCCCCGGCCATAGCGCGCCGGAATTCCTCCTTCCGTGTCACCGAACCAAGCGAAACGATTGTACTGGTGACGCTTGTCCCGATATTTGCCCCCATCACGATCGGAATGGCACCGGCAATGTTCAAGCCACCGCCGGCCACAATGGAAACCGTCATGGACGTAACCGTTGAGGAACTCTGTACCAGCGACGTCGCCAGAATCCCAATGAACAAACCCACAAATGGGTTTGAGGTCATGAGAAGCAGCTGCTCGGCGACACCCTGCCCCATCAACTTGAACGACGCTCTCATAAGCTCGATGCTCGTGAAAAAGAGCGTCAATACGCCGAGGAGAGCAAGAACCTGCAACGCGGTGCTCTGGAAAGGAACCGATGACGATGACTTTGCGGAGGGTTCCGCTTGAGGATCCATAGAGCTACAGGGGGCGTGGATAACTAAATACCGGTCACGGTAACCTACGAGACAGACAACCGCACAGCATTAAATCACTATTATGAATACCAACAGATCGGCCCAACATGATGAGTCTTTGTTGACGATCGTTGGACCGACTGCTGTCGGGAAGACTGCACTCAGCTTGCGACTCGCTGAGGAACTGAACGCAGAAATTATTTCGGCTGATAGCCGGCAGATTTACCAAGAGCTGACCATAGGAACAGCCAAGCCAGCCCCCGAAGAGCAGCGCCAAGCTCCCCATCACTTCGTTAACGAACGGTCGATACTCGATGCCCCCTACTCGGCAGGCGCGTTCGCGCGTGATGCAAACGAGCGCATCCGACAGATCCTGCGACGCGGGAGGCGTCCACTGGTCGTCGGTGGCTCGACACTATACATCCATGCCTTACAGTTTGGCCTCGCCGATGTCCCCGAAGTGGATGAAGGCGTCCGAACCCATATCGAGCAGCGCTTAGATGATGAAGGCGCCGAAGCGCTCTATGACGAATTGAGACAAGTAGACCCGCATCAGGCCGATCGGATGGATCCTACAAAAACACAGCGGCTAGTTCGCGCCTTGGAGGTTTACCACGGGACAGGGAAGCCACTAACCTACTATCATGAAAATCAGCCTGCGCCGCCATTCTCCTACCGCACGATTGTACTAAATCGAGAACGATCGAATCTGTACGAGCGCATCGAAGAGCGAGTCGATCGCATGTTAGATAACGGACTGCTCGACGAGGTGCGCGGTTTGCTAGAACAAGGCGTTGATCCGGAACGCCAACCACTGCGCACGATCGGGTACCGTGAACCGATCGAATACCTCACGGGCGAAGTCGATTATGATGAGATGGTGCGGCTTGTTAAGAGAAACTCTCGGCGTTATGCAAAGCGACAACTTACATGGTTCAGACGCTATTCAACGTACGACTGGGTGCGCCTCGAAGAGCGAGATATACAAACATTGAAAGCACGCTTAGTTGGTTAGCAGCAAAGCTTTGTTCTACAGCATATGTGTTTTTGCAATAACGGCTATTTTACAATCAGGACGAGCTTAGGGTGAAGCAGCCCACTAATGCGCCTCTCTTCGACCACGGTGGCCCCTATGGAGCGTGCTTCTTTTACCCAAGCTTCTGGGGGCCTAAAGTGCAAATGATCTTCCTGACGGCTCATTTTGCCCTGTGACCTGAGCCGATTAGCCAACTGGTCAACTATTCGAAGCGCCTTGTGCTGCACCGGTCCCGACACCGTGGATTCTACAACAATCACCCCTCGTCTACTCACCCGGAGGGCTTCACTCAGAACCCGCCTCGGGTCCCGAGCATGGTGAAGCACAAAATTGAGAACCGTTACGTCAAACGCATCCTTATCAAAAGGTAGCGACTGACCGTCTACGGTTATGTGCGGGAGTAGCGTGCGGTTCATGTCCACCACGTCGGCTAACAGCACACGGCCATAGCCAGAGTCCTGTAGCAGGGCCCCCACGTAGCCCTCACCAGCACCTAAATCAAGGATGTAGGCGTCGTCGTCCTTCTCCAGCAGGATCTCGAGACCCGGACGCAGTCGTTCGGCTTTTTGGCGAGACCGGTACAACATAAGTTGCTGCAATAAATCATCGGACCGGTACGTAGCTAAAAGCAGGGCGGCTCCTCCCCACCCCACTGCTACCGTGCTCCAGTAGGGACCGTCCACGTAAAAAAGATATGTGGCGATCGCGCACAGGGCGAGCCACCAGATAGCCCATACGGGAGGGCTCACAGTTACTGCAAAGGGGAGTAAGGTAAGGAAATACCACGGATGAACCGTCGTAGTGAAGACGAAAAAGAGCGCAAGCAAACACACCGCGCTACCTGCGAAACTCCAGCCGTATCGAGCATCCAGCAGATAGGTACTCAAGGCAGCCCCCATAAAAGCTAATCCAAAGGCTGGGCCAAGCGTCTTGCTCCAATCTGCTCCTGTCGCCAGGGCAAGCCCTTCTTTCACCGCATAATAGACCCCCGCGTTGAATTCGAACAATTGGACGTACAATGACAGCGAAGTGGCAACGTGCTGAATCGTCTCCCACGACATATACGGCAGCCAGACGATCACGCTCAGCACAGCCGCATGTGCAAACGGACGCCATCCGAACCGACGCCAAAGGAGCGGCATTAGCACAACCGGGATCAGCTTAGTCCACGTGGCTGCAGCAATGGAGAGCGCGGCCAGCCCTCCCTGTCCTTGGCGAACACTGCGCAAGGCCACCACACCAAACAGAACGACGGCCGCCTCGGTGTGCCCCTGCCCCGCGCTCTCAAGGGCCGTCAGGGGGTGCCAAGCGTACAGCATAACACTCCGCGCTGAAACCATGGAGGCCAGGATGAACAACCCGCCCACCTCCATGCTAGCAAAGAGGCCCTTGATCACAAAATAGCTGACATGCCACCCGGCGTCGTAGAATGCGCCGCCTACGGCGAAAACCCACTGCGATACCGGCGGGTACACGGAATAATATGTGGCAGAGTTCAGGCGTTCGAAAATATACGTGTTGTGGAAGGCCGACAACTCGGGGGCATCAGGACGATAGCGATACGGATTGATGCCTTCCATCTGCACCATGCCGTCCCACACATACCGATACGCATCGTCGGATAGTACGGGAAGCAGCGGCAGGAAAGCCAGACGGAAGGCAATGGCTAGTCCAAGCACCTCGTGGATTTGGAGCGCATCGCGCTGCCAAAGCGCCATGACCAGCAAGCCGGCTCCGAGTGCACAACCCACGAACCCAATCCAGTGGGTCGGGTCTCGGGACAGCGTGGCCATACAAGAGACAAGGAGACACAGGACACCCGTGAGCCATTTTGACTCGCGGCGCCTCACCTCGTAAGAAATGTGCATACAGCGTCAGCAGCGATGGATCGCCACGCAAACCCGACGGCCCTGCTGCTCGAAGTTCACTTCGTCAGCAAGAGATTGTATCAAGAAAAGACCTCGGCCGTGTTCGCGTTGGATATTTTGTTCCGTGCGCGGGTCCGGGACCCGATCAGGGTTGAACCCCATGCCTTCGTCCTCTACGCGGATGTCTACGCGTTGATCACAGACATCAATATCCAGAAAGACTTCTTTCCCTTCATCGAATTGGTTGCCATGCTTTACGGCGTTGACAACCACCTCGTTAATAAGCAACTTGGCGCGGCTTGTCTCATCGTTTACTCCGTTCAGGTGTCGCGCCGCAAAGGAGTGCGCCTGGTCAATCAGCCGCGACAGACCAGAGTGGCTACTTCCCGTGGTTATTTGCAAACGTTGAGATCCTATCATGGCCATCTGTGTATTCCATGTGTGCGCAAAACGTAACGCCGTATACACAGATATTATCGGACGATGGCCACTTTTCTTAAGACTGCATCTTGGCCTGGAGACTCAACGTGTAGCAAATACACTCCGGACGGTACCGTACGGCCGTTACGATCGTGCAAATCCCACTGTAGTCCCCCATCGCGCCCTGTCTCCACTAACTCGTTTACGAGCACACCATCCGCCGAAAAGATACGGACGGTGGCTTCAGCGGGCAACCCAGCGATCGTCAGGTCTGCATCATGGCGATGCCGATGTAAAGGGTTTGGGTAGGCGTATACGTCGGCCAAGTCGGCAGCCGGTTCGGCTAGTCGCAAGACTGACCCTGCTTCACTGAGCGACGCGCCATCTCGGCTCTGCAAGCCAGATAAGCGAAGCGACACATTGGCCCCGACTGCACCAAGTGCGGCGCCCCGTACCACCACGGTGACACGATCCGGCGCCTCGGGAGCATAGTCGACACGGGCGATCGATCCGTGCGGGGTGATCTCATACCGGGCCGCCTGCCGCGCTCGTTGTGGGTCCAAGGGTGCATTGAAGTGGATGACTACCCGCTTTCGGCCCTCCACACGCCACGATTCAACGATGAGACGGGCAGCATCAGGCTCAGGAAATAAGACAGCGACTTCCGTCTGTCCCACGGGTGTATCTTCAATATCGCTAACATCGGTCCAGCGAAGAATATCCTCACGCGGCGTAGGCGGGGCATCGAATTGTAAGACGAGCTGACGACCATCGGCTTGCAGTAAGACCGAAGCGGGCTGCAACCCTCCATCGAGCCGAAACTGAGCTGCTTCAAGACGAGGAGCAATCGGCTCGCTGAACTGGAGCGTGACCGATCGGGGAGACGGGTAACTGACGGATTCGACAACCGCTGGGGCGTGAGGGCGCACGGTTCGCGCGGGGGTCAGCGCCGAGGCGACCCCGTCATACCAGGCGCGCAGTACGTACCGTTGCGTGACTCGTGTTGAAACCGTCAACGACGAATCGGACAAGGTGGCATATGGATCTATGTCAGCTCCCGGTGGTCCCGCATACACCGTTACTGAGTCAGCGCGCGGGGCGTGCCAGGCCAAGCGGACGGCATCGGCCGATGACGCACGAGCCACCGTCCACTGCGGCGGAGGCTGCTGTTCCGCTGATGCTTGATACTGCCATAGGTGGAAGCGCGCATCGGCGGTTGCAGCCAGCAGATCCGGAGCGCCGTTTCCGGTAAAATCGGCCGCCACGAGCGATGCACTGCGCAATCCGGCCTCAGGTGCTGTCGCTATTCCTCGATGGTAACGAACATGCCAGTTATTGTCGCTACCCAAGCCCAACACGTATACGTTGGGAGGGTGCACGATGGCTACCTCGTCTTGCCCATCGCTGTCGAAGTCCGCAGATGTGAGGGCACCATGCGATGAGTTACTGCCACGAACCGGTATGGTTTGACGCAGCAGAAACCGATCATCGGCTTGACTCTCCCAGAAGTAGTACACTCCGATTGGTGGCTCGCGGGCGCCATCGGCTGTCAAAATGGGTAGGTTCTGAGTGTACGTCACAACGTCTGGGTTGCCGTCCCCGTCGAAGTCACCCGAGGCGAAGCGCGCTCCTCCATCGATGCGATCTGTCTCGTGCGTCCAAACGGTCTCAAAGCGATCGTTGCCGGTGGCTTCGTACACGATCCAGTCACCATCATTGTCGCCCACGAGGACATTTGTTCGACCGTCTCCATCAAAATCTTCCACGACAGCTAACGGCTGTTGAAACCCGTTAGCGTCCACAGCCGGATCGGCGCCGTCGGCCCCAGTCGGGTTGGCTAGGCGAGCTATCTCATCGTACGTGGTGCCGTTCCATTCCAACACGCGCCATCTCGTACGATTGTGGGCCAGTATCTCGCCCTGCCCATCGCGGTCTAAGTCGGTGAGGCGGCCGCCCCAGACTGCATCGATGGCGCCTGGACGGCTGAGTCCTGTGGTGTCCACAAAGCGCTCCTGCGTTGGGAAGGCATCAGCCGGCCCCTGTTCCAGGAGGAGCGTGGCGCCCCCCACTTGGGTTAACAATTCCAGGCGTCCATCTCCGTTCGTATCCCCAACATCGCGGGGGATCACGTTTGCTACCAAGGCCTGTAGGGGGCTAAACGCCGTGCCATCCCACTCGAGTGCTCGCAGCGTGTCGCCCAAAGCACCGCGCTCATACTGGTTGAAAACAATCTCTCGCAGCCCATCACCATCAAAATCCGTGGCTTGTGGGAGCAACGCGCCGTGCGGGACCTGGAGGGGCGTTTCGTTGAGCAGTGCCGTGTTGGCGCGCCATGGCGGAATCTGGAGCACCGTATCGATGCAAGCCGACAGTCCGCTTGCGTTTCTCAACGCCAAGTGAACATTGGCCACACCGCCCCGCCCGCGCTTGTCCGGCCAGAACAGGCCGTGCCGGGCATTGCGCACCTCGGATGAGACGGTGTATGTGGACGTGCCGTGCTGGATGCGCATGTGCGCCGTGGTGAGGTCGGTCGATCTTACGTCAGCAAGCACGCCGTACGCCCCGTCCAGCAACCCGACGTCAATGAGTTGCGGGTCAATGACTGGAGCTGATCGATCCACGTACACGCGCCGCCGATCCTCGACCTGAGTGCCACCACGCAGTGTGGTTACTAGCCGCAGCGTGTAGGCTCCTTCATCTAGCGTCTCGGCCGGCAGCACGGCAAGCGTGTCATTCAGGACTTGCCGCTCAACCGGCCCGGTCAGTCGTGTCCACCCAGCAGAGAGATCGTCCAAGTCCCGTGTTCCTGCTGCATAGAACACGGTATAGCTGGCAAACGACGGGTCGATGGCCGTTCCGATAATGGGCAGGGCTGGATCCGCTGTGCCCTGGTTGTGAGATGGCGAGGTAATTTCCGTGCGGCCGGGCAGAGCACGAGCTAATGCAGAGGCAACGTCCAGGCGGCCCGACGCCGTACGGTGGTCCCAGCCCGGTGCCCCGATGTCGCGCGCCGATGCCGTGAGGATGCTTCGAACGGTGCTGGGCGAAAGCGAAGGGTCTATGGATCGGAGGAGCGCTACAGTGCCCGTTACAAGCGGCGCGGCCATCGACGATCCGCTTTGCCGGCCGTACATGTTTTGAGCGGCCCCGTCAGCACCCAGCGGCGGTTTCAGGGTTGTGTAGATGGCCGTCCCCGGCGCACCAATGTCGATGCCGATACCGTACTCTCCTCGAAATGCGATGTCTGTGCCATTGGCATTCAACCAAGCGACTGAGATAACAGCAGGGTAATCAGACGGATAATGAGGATCGTCGCCCCCGTTATTTCCGGCTGAGGCCACGACAACAGTACCTTGGGCTACTGCATATTGAATGGTGGCTTCCAGCAACGGAGAAGCGAAGTCGCGCCCAAAGGACAGATTGACGACATCCACCCCCTGTTGCACGGCATACACGATGGCGGCCGCAATGTCATCAGTGGCCCCTCGGCCATCCCCCCCAAACGCACGGAGTGGTACGAGACGACTTCCGGGCGCAACACCCGTGATCCCCTCGGCATTGTTGCGGGCAGCTGACATCGCTCCAGCCACCGCCGTGGCGTGTCCGCTAAAGGGGCCATCTGGATCGGCCGAGGGGTCTGCATCCCGCTCACGGAAGTCGCCCATCTCAACGACGCTGGGGCGGTCTACGAAGTCGTATCCGTGCAAGTCATCGACCCATCCATTCTGGTCATCGTCTACACCGTTCAAATCAGACCGATCCACTCGACCATTCCCATTCAGGTCTTCCCCAGGGTTGATCCACAGCTGACTGCGGAGATCGGGATGGTCCAGGTCAAGCCCCGTATCGACCAGACCGATGCGCACGTCGGGCGAACCGGTGGATTCACTCCAGGCCTCCCGTGCGCGAATGACGTTTAAGTGGGTAAGGCTGTCCGCCTGCGGGTCAGACCCTGGCTGGCCTGTAACGGGCGCGGGAGCGTGCAGCCCGAACGAGGCATTCGGCTCTACGGCTGCAATGTCCGACCGGCTGGCCCACTGTCGCATAGCAGTACGGTACGCGGCAGAATCAGCGAATGTCAGAGTAAACGCGTACGGAGGAGCCGGCTGCGGAGATTTAGAGAGACGATTCGCCGTGCCAAACACAGACGTAGCAGCCAGTGCGTTCCCGAAGAGCGACGCATCCATCGAGTCCGGCGGCCCTGACTTAGCTGCCAGCCGGTCAAGGACCTGCACATAGGCGGGCGCTGCATCTTCAACCGGAGAGACGATAAGTTCAACCTGGCCAAAAACGCGAAGGGGAAACACTAGAACCAAGACCCACCCCGCCAATGCCGCACATTTGCATGTGGTACTTTGCAATAACGGCATTATCTAAATCACGACAAGGTGTTTGGAAGCATGGGTCAAGTTGGTGCATCCATCCTCCTGGAGAGCCACGATATCTTCAATTCGAATGCCGTATCGCTCTGGGACGTAAACCCCCGGCTCAATGGTCACCGTAGCCCCCACTGGGAGCACGTGCTCTACACGTTGAGATAGCCGCGGCCACTCGTGCGTCTGTAAACCAATACCGTGTCCTAAGCTGTGCGCAAAATAGTCGTCCAGGTTGGCTTCACGCAGCACGTTGCGGGCGACGGTATCCAGTTCTGCCCCCGTCATGCCGGCCCGCGCAGCTCCGATGGCCTGCTCCTGAGCGTCGAGTACGGCTTCATAGTGGCGGCGGGCCTCTTGGTCGACGGCACCAAGCGCAACCGTTCGGGTCATGTCGGACGCGTACCCATTGACGACTCCACCCATGTCAATAACCACGAAATCCCCATGCTGAAGCTTTCGATGGGTCGGCCGGGCGTGCGGGAGTGAGCCATTTGGTCCGGATGCTACGATCGGATCGAACGCCATCCGTTCCGCGCCCCGTGTCATGTGCTGGTATACGATTTCGGCTGCAATGGCGCGCTCTGTCATCCCGGGCTCCATGACGGTACAGAGATGCTCAAAGACGTCGTCGGTGATAGCCTGCGCGGCTTGCACGTGCTCAATCTCGCTGACATCCTTGGCCGCCACCTGTTCGACTAGGAAGTTCGACACAGGCTGCCAATCGACCGATGGAAAATGACTTTCCAGTTGCTCGAGGTTGGCCACGGTCACATGGTCGGCTTGAAACAGCACAGCAGCACCGGCCGGCAGCAGCGCTTCCTCTGCTGCGTAACCGAGCAAACTCCCTTCCGGGATATGGACATCGGCGTCCTGCACTTCCCGGTTCGCCTGCGAGGCATAGCGGCCATCTGTGAGGAAATGCACGGCGCTTGACGTAACGATCAGTAGCGCATTGGAGCCGGTGAAACCGGAAGCCCATCGAATGTCCGGCATAAACGAGAGGAGTACGGCGTCCGCCTCGTGGTCCACCATGCCAGCTCGCAGCGAGTTTAGACGGTGTTGCATTGCAATAACAGATTTAGTGCTTTAGCCAACACGCCCACCAGCGCGCCGGGAGACCTTACGGCTTGCAGCGTACCGGCTTACTTGGGACTCGCACTGTAGTTGGGCGGCTCCTTAGTAATCTCGATGTCGTGCGGGTGACTCTCTCGCAAGCCTGCAGCGGTGGCGCGAACAAACTGGGCGCGCTCATACAACGCTTGCACCGTTTCGCAGCCGCAGTAGCCCATGGCGGCGCGCAGTCCGCCCGTCATCTGATGGACAACTTCACCGAGCGTACCGCTGTACGGCACTCTACCTTCGACACCTTCCGGAACGAGCTTCTGAATGTCGTCTTCCACGTCTTGGAAGTACCGGTCCTTGCTGCCAGCGTCCATGGCACTCACAGAGCCCATGCCGCGGTAGCTTTTGTACTTACGCCCTTCATAGAGCACCGTCTCGCCCGGACTCTCCTCCACACCGGCAAACAACCCACCAATCATGACGGTGTTCGCGCCAGCCGCTAAGGCCTTCGCAATATCACCGGTTTGCTTGATGCCACCGTCGGCGATGATGGGTACGCCCTGCTCGCGGGCGGCGCTGGCGCAATCCATGATAGCGGTCAATTGCGGCACCCCAACACCCGCGACGATGCGCGTCGTACAAATAGATCCCGGTCCAATGCCAACCTTCACCGCATCGGCACCGGCTTCGATGAGGTCGCGTGTGCCCTCCGCCGTGCCCACATTACCAGCTACAATGTCGACCTGCCCATTGAAGCGATCAGCGATGCGTTCGACGGTTTGGAGAACACCTTCCGAATGGCCGTGGGCGGTGTCCACAGTGATAAAGTCGACGCCTACCTCAACGAGGGCTGAAACGCGGTCGAGCACATCCGGCGTAATTCCGACAGCCGCTCCGACGCGAAGACGTCCGTGCTCGTCCTTGCAAGCGTTCGGGTGCTTCCGGCGCTTTCGGATGTCTTTGAACGTAATGAGGCCCTTCAGGAAGCCCTGTCCGTCAACCACGGGTAGCTTTTCGACCTTATGGCGCTGAAGGATATTGACGGCTTCGTCGAGGGTGGTTCCTACCGGCGCAGTGACGAGTTCCTCGGAGGTCATCATCTCCCGTATGGGGGTGTCGCCGTCAAGCTCGAACCGTACGTCTCGGTTCGTCACGATCCCCACTAGCTTGTCGCTCTCGTCGACGACGGGGATCCCACCGATTGAGTACGTGGCCATCATCCGGCGCGCGTCGGCCACGGTGTCATGCGCCGAGATCGTGATGGGGTCGAGGATCATCCCGCTTTCAGAGCGCTTCACCCGGCGGACCTCCGCGGCCTGCTGCTTGATCGGCATGTTTTTATGTAGCACGCCCACGCCGCCCTCTCGCGCGATTGCGATGGCAAGGTTGGCTTCCGTAACCGTGTCCATCGCCGCCGATACCAGCGGAATATTGAGTGTAATGGTGCGCGTGAGTTGGGTCTCGGTTGTCACCTGGCGCGGCATGACAGATGATCGTGCCGGCACAAGCAGTACGTCATCATACGTGAGGCCCTCGCCACGTATTTTTGTGGCGGTTACTCCGTTAGCCATCAACTCCGAGTTGGTTGGTGTAGTCTCCATAAGATCAAAAGTGCTAATTCAGCTGAACCCGTTTGCGTAATGTGTTGACTTCCTGCTTGTGGAGGCGCCGGTAGTGCCCCCGCGGCAAATCGCCAGCCGTGAGTCCGGCATACTCCACCCGTTCCAAGAGCACAATGGTGTGCCCCAGCCGCTCCATCATGCGCCGGATTTGTCGGTTGCGGCCCTCATGCAACTTAATCAGGACCTCTTTCTGGTTGGACGGGTCGACGTACGCTACATCATCCGCCTGGGCCAGACCATCCTCCAGGTCAATACCCCGCCGAAGCGCGTCGACCTGATGCGGCTTAACGGGATCTTGCGTGCGCACGAAGTAAATCTTGCCCACCTCGAACCGCGGATGCATGAGCCGGTGTGCAAGATCGCCGTCGTTTGTGATAAGTATCACGCCCACCGTGTTACGATCCAGCCGCCCCACAGGGAAAAGACCCTTCGGGTTGCGCCCTCCCGCCCCCACCACATCAAGCACCGTGCGGCGATCCTTCTCGTCATCCGTAGTGCTGATGGTGTCTTTCGGCTTATTAAGCAGAATGTACTGCTTCTGCTTCGGCGATATGTTCTTGCCATCGACTTCAACGGTTTGTCCTGGCTTGACACGCGTACCGTGTTGCGTAACCACCTCGCCATCTATCTTGACGCGCCCCTGTTCTACGAGCGTATCAGCGTCGCGGCGGGAGCACACGCCGGCGTGGGCGATGTACTTGTTGATCCGCGTGCCCGGGCGATCGGCCGAGGTGTGAGGGTTGTAACGGTCTGAAGACGAAGCCATCGAAAGACAAAGCCGTTGAATGAGGCTGATGGATACGTATTGTAAGCCAGACGGCGGGGCGTGGTGCCACGGCGACGGTACAAAGCTTATGAATCCTGCGAGCCCTTGGGGGCGTCGGTGCCATTAGGGGTAATTTCGGGCGCATCCTCCCCGTCAATGGAAGCGGCTTCGCCCTTGAGCGCGAGCAGCCGGGCCCGCTCCTCGTCGAAATGCGGCTCATCAAGCAACTCCTCGATTTCGCGGAGGGTTGGTAGATCGTCTAAGCTGGTGAGCCCAAACTGATCAAGAAACCGCGGCGTTGTCCCGTAGAGCAGCGGGCGGCCCAGTGAATCGCTGCGGCCCTTGACATCAGCAAGTCCGAGTTCGAGGAGCTTGCGAATGGCGTAGTCCGAGTTCACGCCGCGGATGAAGTCGACTTCCGGGCGCGTCACCGGTTGCCGATACGCGAGGATGGCCAACGTCTCCATAAGCGAGGCCGATAGCCTCTTTTCCTGCTCTTGCCCGAAGAGCGCTTTCACAAACGGCGACAGTTCAGTGCGCGTCGCCATGCGGTAGCCCCCACCCCACTCGTGGATCTCGAAGGCCCGCTCGTGCTCGGCGTACGTGGCGTTGAGCTGTTCGACGGCGTCGCGGACGGTGTCTTCATTCGGCGCGGCTTGTCCAGTCACTTCAGCGACAATGTCGGCAATGCGTCCCGGCGACACGGGGTTGTCCGCTGCAAAGATCACCGCTTCAGCCACCTGCGTCAAGGTACGACGGATCGGTGCCTTGTCGGTAGACGCGTCGTTGGAATGTCCGTTCGCGGATGACATAGCAAATCAGGTTCAGCAAAAAGCGCGAATGGCGGCGCGGCAACGCGGGCCCCGGTCACACCAGTGGGGGCGCATCGTTCACGGAGGCGGGCTGGACGTCGGACAGGGTCACGCCCTCGCGCTTCTGCAGCTGGAAATCAAGGCTCGACGCGTCAAGCAGCACGTGGAGGTGGCCTTGCCGGGCCATCTCCAGGACGGCTAAGAAGGTAGCGATAATAAACGCCTTCGACCGCTCACGAACCAGCGTGCGGAATGAGAGCGGACGGCCCGTGTCGAGGCGCTCAAACACGTAGCGCTGCTGCTCTTCGATGGAGTATTCGTGCGGCTCCACCTCGTGGACAGGCTCCTCCTCGTTCGGCGCCTTGCGGAGCATATCGCCTAGCACGGTAACGAGGTCGAACAATGAGTCGGCGACCTCGGGCTCATGACCGTCCTGCAGTTCGTCCCGCTCCGAAGAGGCCTCACCGCGAGTAACGTGCTGCGCGCGGCGCTCGGCCTGATTCTCCAACTGGCTGGCGGCTTCTTTGAACCGCACGTACTCGAGCAGGCGCTCTACGAGTTCTTGCCGCGGATCGATGGGTTCGCCATCCTCATCGACCTCCTGGCTCGGAAGCAGCATCCGCGCCTTGATGTTAATGAGTAGCGCCGCCATGTAGATGAAGTCGCCGACCCCGTCGAGGTCGATCTGTTCCAAAAGGCGCACGTACGCCAGGTACTCATCCGCGATCTGAGCGATCGGGATGTCGTAGATGTCGATCTCATCCCGCTTGATAAAGAACAGTAGCAGGTCCATCGGACCTTCAAACTGCTGCAGTTGAACGCGATACATGGGGTTGCGCTGCGGGTGTAGAGGCTCGATGCGGCGCCTGAATACTATGAGGCAAAGACACTCTTACTCTGTGTCTTCGACCTCTTGCCGCTCTTCCTGCTCCTTGAACCAGTCGACGGTGCGGGCCAGCCCCTCGCCGACATCGACCTGGGGGCTCCAGCCCAGCTCTTGCTTCGAGCGTGCGTAGCTAAGTACGCTGCGTTGCTGCTCACCCGGCTTGGCCTCGCCGTGCTCTTCAGGGATATCGGCGCTGGTCAGATCGCGGATCGTGTGGAAGAGCTCGTTGACGTTCGTCTCGGTGCCTGTTCCCACGTTGAACACCCCCGATGCGTCGTAATCCAGCGCAGCGAGGTTGGCCTGCACCACGTCGCCGACGAACACGTAGTCGCGCGTCTGCTTGCCATCGCCATTAATGATGGGCTGGTCGCCTTTTAACATGCGTTGCGTGAAGATTGCAACAACGCCAGCCTCGCCGTGTGGGTTCTGGCGTGGGCCGTACACATTCGCATAGCGCAGCGCCACGTAGTCGATGCCGTGCTGCTGCTGGTAGAAGTACAGGTACTTTTCCGTGCACAGCTTCGTGATGCCATACGGCGAGAGCGGGCGCACCGGATGGTCTTCGTCCTGCGGGGTATAATCGGGCTCACCGTAGATGGCGCCGCCGGTCGACGCAAAGAGGATCTTCTTGAGCCCGTTCTTCCGGCCCGCCTCCACAAGGTTCAGAAAGCCGCGCACGTTCACGTCGGCGTCGAAGCTCGGATCGGCGACGGAGGCACGGACGTCCATCTGCGCTGCGTGGTGGACCAGCACGTCGAATGGTTCGCGCTCCATCAGCGCCGCCGCCTCGTGGGAGCGGATGTCGAACGCGTGCAGCGGAGCCGCGGGTGGCACATTCTCGCTGCGCCCCGTAGAGAGATCGTCCAGGATGTGGACGGTGTGGCCCTGGTCAAGGAGTGCGTCGGCCACGTGGGAGCCGATGAATCCGGCACCGCCGGTCACTAAGATGTTCATGCAGGTTGATGAAGTTGGTTGCGTGTCTCAGCGGGGAGGTTACCAAACTAGGCAACAGGTTCCATTATGCCAACGGCGAGAGCCGGGAAGCCCTCGCCGTTGGGTGATGCACGTAACGTCGGTGGGGATCAGTTACCCTTTTGCCCGTTGCTATCTTTCGGGTCATCGACGAAGGGCATGCGCGTCAGGCGCAATTTGCCGTCGTCGCGGACCTCGAGGAGGTGGACTTTCACTTTGTCGCCCACCTTCATGTAGTCCTCGACGTTCTCGACATAGCCGTGGTCAAGCTCGGAAATGTGGAGCAGGCCGGACTTGCCGGGCATGATTTCCACGATGGCTCCGAAGCCTTTCACGGCGCGGACCGTGCCTTCGTAGTCTTCGCCCTCTTCCGGCTCAGCCACGATCTGCTTAATCCGCTCGACGGCGGCTTCGGCTCCTTTCTGGTCCTTGGCCGCGATCGTTACGATGCCAACGCCATCTTCTTCGTCGACGGTGACCTGCGTGTTCGTCTCGTTCTGGATGCTCTTGACGATCTTGCCACCCGGGCCGATGACGGCGCCGATGTGCTCGGGGTCGATTGTGAGCTTCGTGAGGCGTGGTGCGAAGCGAGACAACTCAGTGCGCGGCTCGGGCAGGTCCTCATGCATGGTATCGAGGATCTCGGAGCGCGCCTGGCGGGCCTGCTTCAGCGCCTTCAGCAGCGTCTCGCGCTGTAGGCCGTCTACCTTAATGTCCATTTGGCAGGCCGTGATGCCGTCGCGGGTGCCCGTAATCTTGAAGTCCATGTCGCCAAGGTGATCCTCGGTGCCCAGGATATCCGTTAGGATCTGGGTGCGCTCACCATCCGTGATGAGGCCCATGGCGATGCCCGCAACCGGCTTCTTGATTGGCACGCCGGCGTCCATGAGCGCGAGGCTACCCGCGCACACGCTGGCCATCGAGGAGGAACCGTTTGACTCCAGGACCTCGGCATTCACGCGAATCGTGTACGGGAATTGGTCCTGGCTCGGGATGACCGGCTTGAGGGCGCGTTCCGCTAGAATACCGTGACCGATTTCGCGGCGCTTCGGCCCGCGGAGGAAGCTCGCTTCGCCCACGCAGAACGGCGGAAAGCGGTAGTGCAGGAAGAACGACTTGTCTACGTCGGTGAAGACCTCGTCGACCGGCTGGACGTCTTTGCTCGTGCCGAGCGTAACGGAACCGAGCACCTGCGTCTCGCCGCGGGTGAAGACCGCCGAGCCATGCACGCGCGGCAGGTAGCTGGTCTGCGTCCAGATGGAGCGCACCTCGTCCAGGCGACGGTTATCGAGGCGCTTGCCTTCGGCCAGGACCATCTCGCGCATGCGCCGCTGCTCCACCTTGGAAACGGCGTCGCGCACCTCGCCGGTCAGCTCTTCATCGAGGTCGCCATTGCTGACGAGCGCTTCGACGGCGGCATCTTTGATGTCGGAGATGCGCGCGTAGAACGCTTCTTTCTCGTACTGCTGGTGGATGTGTTCGTTGATTTGGTCGCCCACGACCTCATCGACGCGACGGATGAGGTCCTCGTCTGTCGTGATCGTTTCGTACTCATACGTATTGGGGCCGCCAAACTTCTTGACGAGTTCCTTCTGACCCCAGCACAGTTTCTGGATGGCGTCGTGCGCCACGTCGAGCGCGTTCACCATCTCTTCTTCGCTGATCTCGTCCATCTCGCCCTCGACCATCACGATGGCGTCTTCCTTCCCGGCCACGACGAGATCGATGTCGCTATCTTCAGTTTCTTCGATGGTCGGGTTGACGATGTATTCGCCATCGACACGGCCAACGCGCACTTCGGCGATCGGGCCATCGAAAGGTGCGCCGGAGAGCATCAGCGCCGCCGAGGCGCCCACGCCGGCTACCACGTCGGCGTCGTGCCGCTCATCGGCGGAGACGACGTAGTTCACGAGGTGGACATTGTAGTAGAACCCGTCGGGAAAGAGCGGGCGGATGGCTCGGTCGATGAGGCGAGCCGTCAGGGTTTCTTTGTCGGTCGGCCGGCCTTCACGCTTGATGAAGCCGCCCGGCACCTTGCCGCCAGCCGCGAATTTCTCGCGGTAGTCAACGGTTAGTGGAAAAAAGCTTGTGCCTTCGCGGATACTATCCGACAGCGTGGCGGTGGACAGCACCATGGTGTCGCCGAGACGGACCACGACGGATCCGTTGGCTTGCTTCGCGAGACGCCCCGTCTCGATGGTCATCGTTTTGCCGGGGGCGTATTCAATTTCTTGGGTGATTGCTTCTGGCATCGGTAAAGTCTCTCAGTCAGGCGATTGTCAACAGCGTAGGGTGCGTGCCGTCAGGGCACGCGGAACGTCGCGCAGGCAAAAAGAAGGGCGGCCATCCGCAGAGGGATGCCGCCGTCTAGGACTTATTTGCGAAGCCCGAGTTTGTCAATAATAGCTCGGTAGCGCTCGATCTTATTCCCCTGCAGGTAGTTGAGCAGGCGACGGCGCTTACCGACGAGCTTGAGCAACCCGTGCCGCGTGGAGTGGTCGTTGGGATGTTCCTTCAGGTGCTCCGTCAGCCGGTTGATGCGGTCAGAGAAAATCGCGATCTGGACCTCGGGGGTACCTGTATCGTCGGCATCTTGGCCGAACTGGTCGATGAGTTCTTGCTTGCGTTCCTTGGTGATCATTAAGGGGTTTACCTCTTTAGATTATACCATGCTAAAGAAGAAGGCCGTCTGCCGAGTGCAGCGGCATCCGAGACGGCCCAGCTAGGCAGCCTCTATGGTGTCAAGTACAGTCCTGCAATGTTCTTGGTCGCGAGAAAGTTGCGCCACGAGCGCATCTGGCGAGTCGAATTTTTGTTCGTCTCGCAATCTTTGCAGGAATTCAACACGCACCGCCTCCCCGTATAAGTTGCCCTCAAAGTCAAGTAGATGCACTTCAACCGTGACATCCATGCCGTCGAAGGTAGGCCGCCGACCGATGTTCATCATCCCACCGTACAGAGGCCGGGTGTCACCGACCTGCACACGCGTTGCGTAGACCCCGATCTGTGGGACCAGTTTGCGCTCGTCATGTAGCGATAGATTGGCGGTGGGGAAGCCGAGTTTGCGGCCGCGTCCCTCGCCTCGTTCGACGGTCCCAGCCAGTGAGAACGGGTGGCCGAGCATCTCGGTAGCTCGCTGGATGTCGCCCTCGTCGGCCAGCAGCTCACGGACTCGACTGGAGGAGACGACATCGTGGTCGACTTCCTGGGCCGGGATGACGTCGACGGTAAACCCGTGGGCTTGGCCGAGGCGTTCCAGCAATGCCTGATCGCCTTCGCGGTTGCGCCCGAACCGGTGGTCGTATCCGATCACCACTTCTTTGAGCCCCACATGGCCTAAGAGAATTTCTTCCACGTATGCCTCGGGACTCAACTGTGCGAACGATTCAGTGAACGGGATGACGACGAAGCGGTCCAGGCCGTACTCCTCAAGCAGTTTGGCTCGCTCGTCCACCGTCGTCAGCAAGGATACAAATTCGCTGTGCACCACCTCCCGAGGGTGCGGGTCGAACGATACCACGGTGCTCACGCCATTCCGCTGCTCAGCCCGGTCGGTCAGGTACCGCAAAATGGCTTGGTGCCCGCGATGCACGCCATCGAAGGTGCCAATGGTGACAACGGCGTCGTCATCGGCAGTGGTGGCCTCCAACCCAAATTCGCGCTTCATTCGACTCAGGGGGTACGTCAGGATTCGAGTTGCGTCGCAAGGGCATCCATGGACCACGCATCAGCCGCCTGGTAGGGGCCGATCGCCGTACGGCGTAGCGCTACAAGATGAGCGCCTACGCCCAGGTGCTGCCCAAAGTCATGCGCCAAACTGCGGATATATGTCCCCTTTGAGCATGTGACACGGAACGAGACGTCAGCACCATCACGACCGGTGATCTCGAATGCATCAATGGTCACCTGCCGGGGCGGGCGGTCAACCGTCTCGCCACGTCGCGCCTTCTTGTACAGTCGTTCGCCACGGACCTTAACCGCTGAGTACGCCGGTGCACGCTGCGTGATCGTGCCGATGAATGGGGCACGAGCCGCGTCGAGGTCGTCGGCCCCGATCCCCGACCAGTCCTGCTCTTCCAATACCTCAGTCTCCGTATCGTACGACGGCGTGACCTGCCCTAAGCGGAATGTGCCTGTGTACATCTTCGGCAGCTCCATGAAGGTGCGCATCAGCTTTGTGGCACGGCCCACAAGCACGATGAGCAGCCCGGTCGCCATGGGGTCGAGCGTGCCGGCGTGGCCTACCTTTCGCTTATCGGTGAGGCGGCGGATGGTACGCACGATATCGAACGACGTATCCCACTGCGGCTTGTCAATAGGCAAGACCGCCCGGGTGAACGCCGCTGGCAGATGCGGCGGCGCATACACAACATCGTCGGGCGGGGTGGAACGGCACACGTGCTACGTCAAGGTGAGGTGGTGAATGGGTTTATTCAGCGTTGCGGCGCTCGCGCTCCTTGCGGATCCGATCGAACAGACTTTCCATCCGCTTCGCCTTCTGCAGCGACTCGTCAAGGAAAAACTTGAGCTCAGGCACGGTTCGGAGCTGATGGCGAATTCGAGACGCCAGGATGTCACGGACTTGAGGAGTCAATGCCTTTAGCTGCTTGAATGTAGCCTTGCGTTGCTCCTCTGTGTCGCCCAACACGCTGGCGTGGATATACGCAATGGATAGATCGGGCGTCACGCGAGCCCGCGTGATGGTCACCATCGGGTGCAGCCGATCTGAAAATTCGCGCTGGAGAATGCTGGCCACTTCGCGCTGAATGAGCTCAGCGACTTGCTCGGTGCGGATACTCATGGGGTCGGAGGAAAACGGAAGGCGTGACTCGATCAGAAGGCGCACTGCGTGAAGCGTGCGACGCGCAGAGCGGGCCGCTAGACCTCAAGCGTCCGCTTCTTCTCGACGATCTCGTAAGACTCAAGCTGGTCGCCCACCTTGATGTCGTTGAAGTTCTTCACCGAGATGCCGCACTCATATCCGCTTTGCACCTCTTTAACATCGTCTTGGAATCGTTTCAGCGATCCGATCGCACCTTCGTAGATCACAACGCCGTCGCGGATGACGCGGATGCGATTGTTGCGGTTGATCTCGCCATCAATGACGTACGAGCCGGCCACTGTACCCACGTTTGGCACCTTGAAGATGTCGCGGACCTCGGCAGTGCCCAGCGTGCGCTCGTTCCGCTCGGGCGAGAGCAAGCCTTCGAGCGCGTCGCGCACGTCTTCGATCGCGTCGTAGATGATCGAGTACGTCCGGATATCGACCTCTTCCTGCTCGGCCGTGTTGCGCGCGCCCGGTGTAGGCCGCACCTGGAAGCCCATGATGACGGCGTCTGAAGCGCGGGCCAGCATCACGTCACTTTCTGTGATGGCGCCTACGCCGCTGTGAATGATATTAACTGCGACTTCGTCCGTCTTCAGCTTCTGCAAGGAGTCGGAGAGGGCTTCGACAGACCCCCCCACGTCGGCCTTGACAATGAGGTTGAGCTCCTGGAACTCGCCCGTAGCCATCCGCTGGCTGATCTGGTCCAGCGACACCTGGCTCTTGCGACGTAGCTCCTGCTCGCGGTGAATCTGCTGCCGTTCGTTGGCAATCTCGCGAGCAATGCCCTCATCATTCAGAGCAATGAACTGGTCGCCCACCTCGGGCTGGCCATCGCAACCTAGCACGAGAGCCGGCATGGACGGCCCCACGCTCTCGACGCGGTTGTCGCGCTCGTCGAACATAGCGCGGACGCTGCCGCTGTGGATACCGGCTACGAACGGGTCCCCCACATTGAGCGTGCCATTTTGGACAAGAACCGTGATGACGTTTCCACGGCCTTTCTCCTTGCGGCTCTCGATGATAATGCCGTCGGCATTACGGTTCGGGTTGGCCTGAAGCTCGAGGAGCTCAGCCTGCAGGACGATCTTCTCCAGCAAGTCGGGGATGCCTTCCCCCGTCTCGGCCGATACCTCCGCGGCCTGCACCTTACCTCCGTACTGCTCGACGAGTACGTTGTGCTCCGCCAGCTCGGCCATCACCTTTTGCGCGTCGGCCTCTGGCTTATCCATCTTATTGATGGCCACTACGATCGGCACCTCGGCCGCCTGTGCGTGATTGATGGCCTCAATGGTCTGTGGCATCACCGAGTCATCCGCCGCCACGACAAGAATGACCACGTCCGTGGCCTTGGCCCCACGGGCACGCATGGCCGTGAAGGCCTCGTGGCCCGGGGTGTCGAGGAAGGTGAGGTCGGCGTCCTGATCGGGTAACTCTACGTTGTAGGCGCCAATATGCTGTGTAATGCCACCGGCCTCGCCGGCAACCACGTTGGCGCTTCGGATGTAGTCGAGCAGCGACGTCTTGCCGTGGTCGACGTGGCCCATGACGGTGACGACAGGCGCCCGGGGCTCGAGATCACCCGGGTCGTCTTCCTCAAGCTCGATCGTGCCCCCGCTGTATTCCTCGATGAATTCGACGTCGAGGTCATACTCAGCGGCAACGAACTCAATCGTGTCGCGGTCAAGGCGCTGGTTGATCGATACCATCATGCCAGCATCGAATAGCGTGCTGATCACGTCGCTCACGGACTCGCCCATCAGGCTGGCGAGTTCGCCGGTGGAGACGAACTCCGTAACACGGAGCACACTTTCCTGCTCAGCCTCACGCTGACGTTCCTGCTCACGCTGACGCGCATGGCGCTCGCGACGGCGGCGACGGCGGCGCTGCCGTGCCCGACTGGCACCCTGCTCCAGTTCCTGCAGGGTTTCTTGGATCGTCTGTTCGACGTCCTCTTCCGTCACCTCGCGGCGACGGCCCTTTTTGCCTCTTTTCTTTTTCTTTTTCTTCCTCTTTTTCTTCTTCTGCTTGCGGTCTTCGCGCTCTTTGGACTTCTGTTTCTTTTTCCGCTTGCGGCGGCGCTTGCGCTTCTTGAACTGGGACAAGTCAACCTTACCCACCACCTCCGTTCCGCTCAGGCGGTAGCGGTTCGCTTTGAGGGTGTCGTCGATCTCGTCTTCCTCGTCCACCTCATCGGAGATGTCTTCGACGTCTTCAGCGTCGAGCTCCTCCAACTCATCCTCTGGACGCTCAAGGGCTGTGCTGCCAACGGTAGCGGGCTCATCGGCATCGGCATTCGACTCTTCGGCAACAGCATCAGCTTGAGGGGCCTCGTCGGCGGAGGCCTCGCTGCTCAGCGATTCGGCCGCGTCGGATTCATCGGCCTGGTCGGCTTCATCGACCTGGTCCGACGCAGTAACGGCTTCCGTGCTATCGGCAGTGGGCGTGTCCTGCTCTGTGGCTGTCGCTTCCTCGGAGACGGCTTCTTCGGCTTCGTCGGCTTCGACCTGGTCGTGGGCCTCGGCAGGCGCCTCAACCGATTCCTCGACCTCTGCACTGGCCTGCTGTGCCTCGCCAGCATCGGCAGTCGGTTCTTGTGCGTCGGCTTGCGGCTCCTCCGGGGCGGGTTCGACCTCATCCGGCGCCGTGGCCTCTTCTTCGGTAACAGGAGCTTCGGCCGTAGACGCAGCCTCCTCCTCTTCGGCCTCAACGGCAGCCACGCCGTCACCAGACGCCGGGCTTTCGTGGGCTGGCTGATCGGTGGCTTCGGCCTCTTCCTCCTCAAGGCTGGCTACCTCTTCCCCGCTGTACCCGTCGCCTTCGGACTGCGCGGCGCGCATCTCGCGAACTCGCGCAGCCGCCTCGGCATCGTCCGCGTACTCCTTGCGGAGCACGAGGTACGCTTCCTCATCCGTGATCGAAGCGTTCAGCCCTTTTCCCGAAAGCGCATCGCCGTAGCCTTGCTCTTCGAGAAATTGGACGAGCCGATCTTTCGACACGTTGAGGTCGCGTGCGACCTTGAATAGCCGTTTCTTTTTGAACTTCTCTCGTGTGGCCATGTAGTCGGTTGATGATTAAACATCGGGCCTCTGGCTGCACCGGTGGACCGAGCCCATCCGCCACAACCAGATGCGCGTGCTACTTAGGATTCGATTTCTTTCTCTTCTTCTGTCGAAGTATCGGGGGCTACCGCCGCTTCTTCACCTGGTTCAGACACGGACGCGGGCTCCTCATCAGCAGCCTGTCCATTTTCAGTGTCGGTCAAGTCAGCGGGCAACTCGTCCTCTTCAACGTCCTCAGCAGTGGGCTCGACATCCGCGGAGCGTTCCGGATCGTCCTCGCCGCCCTGAGGAGCCGTGACGGTGAACCGACCACGCTCCAGCTGCTGTACGATGCCAGGTCCTTCTTCGAACTCAGTCTCAATAATTTCTAAAACGCGTTGGGCGGTGTCGCGGTCCAACTCGGCACGGCGGGAGAGCTCATCCACCGAGAGTTCAAGAACCGCCTTCCCCGTGTCGCATCCAATGCGCTTAAGCTTGCCTATGGTGTCTTCCTCCAGCTCATCACCGAACTCTTCGATGTCGATGTCTTCCTCATCAGCCGGGATTTCGCGGTAAACATCGATCTCGAACCCGGTCAGCTGCGAGGCCAGCCGGATGTTGACGCCCCCTTTCCCAATCGCCTGGCTGACCTCATCGGCCACGACCTCTACCCGAGCCCGAGCCGGATCGGCATCGCGGTTGAGCTTCACGTCGACTGGATTGGCCGGCGAGAGCGCCCGAGCGATCAACTCGTGCGGGTTATCCGACCACTGCAGAACGTCGATGTTTTCGTTGGCTAACTCGCGCACCACGGCGTGAATGCGCACGCCCTTGACGCCGACGCAGGCGCCGACGGGGTCCACGCGCTCGTCGTGACTGACGACGGCCACCTTGGCGCGGTCTCCCGGGATCCGGGCGATTTCTTTGATCTCGACGATGCCTTCGTAGATCTCAGGCACTTCGATCTCGAAGAGCCGCTCCATGAAGATGGGATCGGTGCGACTGACGACAACCTGCGGGTCACTGCCTGCGTCGCGCTTGACCTCTTTGACCACCGTGCGGAGCATGTTGCCCTTGCGGTAGTGGTCACGCGGGATCTGTTCGTTGCGTGGCAGGACAAGCTCCGTGCCTTCGTGCATGAGCAACGTCTCGTGGCGGCGCACCTGGTAGATCTCGCCGACGATGATCTCGCCGACGAGCTTCGAGTACTCCTCGTAAATCTGCTCCTTCTCCAGATCGCGAATGCTTTGTCGAAAGGTCTGCCGGCCCATCATGACAGCACGACGCCCGAAGTCGGCAATACTCAACTCGCTGGCCACCTCGTCGCCCACCTCAAAGTCCGGATCAAAGTCTTTGGCCTCATCCAGCTCCACCTCGGTCACGGGATCTTCCAAATCCATATTGGGCACTACCTCCCGGATGTGCAGGATTTGGATATCACCCTGCTCTGGGTTGAAGATGATCTCGAAGGCCTCGTCGGAGCCGTATCGCTTCCGGATCATCGCCCGCATCACGTCTTCAACGATAAGCTGAAGCGTATCACGGTCAATGTCTTTTGCCCGGGCGATCTCCCCAAATGAGGAAACCAGGTCTTGGCTTCGCATAGTGTGTTGTCTCGTGATAAAGGGTGCAGAAGGCGTGCAGGCTGGCTACCAGGGCAGTTCCAGCTTGGCGCGCTCTATGGCATCATAGGGGATGCGTTGCGTCTCACCGGACGCAAGCTCCAGCGTGATAGTCTCATCGTCAGCGGTGCACAACGTACCCAACGTATTCTCAGCCCCTCCGTCTTCACATTCATACTTTACGCGCAGCTCCCGTCCTTCGTTCTTCTTGAACTGACGCGGCATGGTCAAGGGGCGTTTAATTCCCGGCGAGGACACCTCTAAAGTATATCCGCCGTCGATCACATCTTCGACCTCTAGTAGGAAACCAACCTCATTGCTTATTCGGGCGAGGTCGTCGTGGTTAAGCTCCGCATCGCTCTCCACAAAGATCTCCACCACGCGCGTTCCTTTGTGCCCGCGCACCTCCACGTCGACGATAAAGTACGGCGTGCCGGCGATCACTTCTTCGGTGAATGCCCGCACCTGCGCGGCAATACCCTCCGTCGTCTGTTCAACGCTGTTACTCATGTACATTTAGTTGCATCGTGCAAAAAACGCTCGACCCCGAGCTTGTCGAGACGAGCGTTCTCGAACCCTTGAGGGTCAACAGAAAAGGGCGGCCGGTAGCCACCCTCAGGCAAACCATCACAGGGATGCGCCAGACACAAGGTCTTACGCATGTGTCATCACAACGCCCCCCATGTGGGGATGTTTCCCCAGGCGAGGGCCCCACCGAGCTTGCACCATCTTGGTTGGGACGCTCTTAGTGGGTACGCTAGGAGACAGACGCCTTCTTACCCTCCACGTCATGCAGTAACAGCGCCTGAATGAAGGGCTCCAGGTGGCCGTCGAGTACTTTATTGGCATCGGACACCTTTGTCTCCGTACGGTGGTCGTTGACCATGGTATACGGATGGAGGACGTATGAGCGAATCTGACTGCCCCACTCGATTTTTTTCTTGGAGCTCTCGAGTTCCTCCCTAGCGGCCTCTTGTAGTTCCTTCTCGGCTTGGTAGACGCGGCTTCGCAACATCTGCTCAGCCCGGTTTCGGTTCTGCAGCTGGCTGCGCTCGGCCGTACACTCCGCTTCAATGCGCACCGCTTCGCCGTTGGAGAGCTCCCCGTTCCAGATGAGCCGTACGCCAGTCGCCACCTTGTTCACGTGCTGCCCACCGCTACCGCCAGAGCGGAACGTCTGCAGTTCCGTCTCGCCTGCGCTTAGGTCAACTTCTATATCGTCATCGACCTCAGGATACACGAACACGCTGGCGAATGAAGTGTGACGGCGGTTACTAGAGTCGTACGGCGAGATGCGCACGAGCCGGTGGACACCCGACTCGCCCTTGAGGTATCCGTACGCGTACCGGCCCTCGATCCGGAGCGTGGCGCTTTTTATGCCCGCTTCCTCTGCAGGTTGGTATTCGAGCATCTCCACCTCAAAATCTTCCTGTTCGGCCCAGCGTGAGTACATGCGCAGTAGCGTCTCTGCCCAGTCCTGGCTCTCCGTTCCCCCAGCGCCGGGGTTGATCGTGAGGATAGCGGTTCGCTTATCGTCCGGATCACTCAGCAAGCTGCGGAGCTCCAGTTTGTCAAGGTGGCGTTCAAGGTGCTGCGCCTCGCTGAAGATGTCATCCTGAAGGTCTTCGCCCTCTTCGTCGGCGAGGAGGCGGAGGGTCTCGACGTTCTCGGCCTGCTCCTTGAGGTCTTCCCACTCGTCGATCCATTTCTGCTCCTCGGCGATTTGCTTTTCGACCTGCTGGGCCGATTGCGGATCGTCCCAAAAGCCCGGATCCAGACGCTGCTGGTTCAGCTCTTCGACGGTGGCACGGCGTTCGTCTAAGTCAAAGATAGCCTCCGAGCGCATCTACGCGCTCGATAAGGGCGTCCAATTCGTTGTCGGTGTATTTTTTCATTGCAATAACGGTTTTATTTCGAGTCAGCACACGTCAAAGCTCATGGCTTCTGCAGTGTGTCATCTTGCGGGCCGAAGTGCCTGCCGGGCAAAGGCGCCCGTCCAGCCCCCCAAGCCCCCAAGCAGCCCGCCCGTCAAGACCGTTCCAGCAACGACGGCGATTCCCGGCGTGTTTCCGATGATGCTGCCCATCGTGTCCGCCATTATTAGGGTGGCATCGGGAGCGACTGCGTAATTGTATGCGACCAGTACGGCCCAGTCAAGGGTCACCCCCAGCATGCCGGCGAGCCATCCGCGTTGGGTGATCAACAAGCCGGCCAGTACGCCAGCGCCCACCGTCCACGCCCAGCCGAGCGTGACATGCAAAAGCAAGGCGCCAGCAGTAACTGCCAGAATATGGAGAGTCATGCGCATCACGTACACTGCCCCGACGGTGATTATTGGTTGCCGATGCGGTCTTGGTGTTTTGCCACGAACCGGCGGATGCGGTCAACGGCTTCTTTGATGTCGTCCAGGCCGGTGGCGTACGAGCAGCGGACGTAGCCCGCTCCGCTTGAGCCGAAAGCATCACCCGGGACGCAAGCCACATGCTCTTCGTCGAGCAGTTGCTGTGCGAAATCTTCCGACGATAGGCCTGTGGACCGGATGTCGGGAAAGCAGTAAAACGCACCCTCCGGTTCAAAGGTGGGCAGCCCAGCATCGTTCAAGCCGTCGACGATGTAGCGGCGGCGTTTGTCGTATGCCTGTCGCATCTCTTCGACGTAGGTATCACACTCGCTGAGGGCAGCGACCGCGCCGTACTGCCCCACGGTCGGTGCGCTCATGACCATGTACTGGTGTACCTTGTACAGCCCCTTCAGGATGGGTTCGGGCGCGCAGGCATAGCCGATGCGCCAACCCGTCATCGCGTAGTTCTTGGAAAAGCCGCCCAGCAACACGGTGCGGTCGCGCAGTGCGGGGATGGACGGCAGACACACGTGACCGTTCTCGTAGGCTTGGCCGTAGATCAGTTGGTCGTAGATTTCGTCGGAGATCACGAGCAGGTCGTGCTTTTCGACCACCGTGGCAATGGCTTCCAGGGTCTCGCGCCGTAAGACGGCCCCGGTTGGGTTGTTCGGATAGCCAAGAAAGAGAACTTTTGAACGCGGGGTGATGCGCTCCTCAATCGCCTCGGCCGTGACCTGAAAGTTGGTGTCCACAGACGTAGGCACGTGCACGATCTCCGCGTCCGCAAACTGTGCTGTAGGACCGTACGAGACGAAGCATGGCTCAGGCAGCAACATCTCATCACCAGCCTCCAGGAGGGCTAGCATGGTGCACTGCATGGCTTCACTGACACCCACCGTCACAAGGATTTCAGACTCAGGGTCGTACTGCACATCGTAGCGATCGTCCAGGTACGCGGCAATAAGCTCACGTAGCTCCGCCAGTCCGGCGTTAGAGGTATAGTTGGTGTGCCCCGCGCTCAACGAATCGATTCCCGCCTGGAGGATTGGATCGGGCGACACGAAGTCAGGTTCGCCAATGCCCAGGGAAATGACATCGTCCATGGTGGCGGCGATCTCAAAGAAACGGCGGATTCCGCTGGGCGGCACCGAACGCACGCGCTGAGAGAGGCGCGCCTCTAGGTCGAGGGCAGCGGTGGGAGAATCAGGCATATGGCGGCGGGAAGCGTGATGCGAAAAGAATCGGAATAGTAAGATACAATGCAGGGTGCAAACGTACAGCATGCCCTGAGGAGAGATCCATTCGGCACCGCTTGAGAACGCCTCTCTTGCCCCCTATCATGGTCACCATTCTACGCTCTTCTACAACCGACCGGCAACGAACCCGATTGCGTCATGGCTGACACTTCGACGAATGATCTCACGATTCAAAACCTGATCGATGGTTCATGGTGCGATGCTGCGCGTGGCACTACCCTCGATGATGTCAACCCTGCCAATACCCGCGATGTCTTGGGGCAGTTGCCCAACTCGGGGCCTGCCGACGTGGACCGTGCCGTGATGGCAGCTCGGTCCGCCTTCGACGCGTGGAAGACCTGCCCGGCCCCCCAGCGGGGCACTATTCTGCGCAAGGCGGGCGATCTCATGACCGAGCGCAAAGCAGACATCGCCCGCACGATGACGCGTGAGATGGGCAAGCCGTTCTTCGAAACCAAAGGCGACGTGCAGGAAGCGATTGACACGGCTTATTATACCGCCTCGGAGACGCGGCGGCTTTTCGGCCATACAGTGCCTAGCGAGTTGCCGGACAAGTTTAACATGAGCATCAAGCGCCCGGTAGGCGTGTGTGGAATCATCGCCGCGTGGAACTTCCCCGTCGCCGTGCCCTCGTGGAAGATTCTGCCTGCGCTGGCCGCGGGCAACACCATCGTCTTTAAGCCCAGCGAGGAGGCGCCCCTGAGCGGGCAGCTATTCATCGAGACGCTCGTTGATGCCGGCGTGCCGGATGGCGTTGTCAACATCGTCAATGGTACCGGCGAGGCGGGCCGGGAGCTCGTCGAACACCCCGAGGTTGATGCCATCTCGTTCACCGGCTCAACCGACACGGGAACGTCCATCGCCGCAACCTGTGGGCGGCTCAACAAACGGGTTTCGCTGGAGATGGGGGGCAAAAATCCGATGATTGTGATGGACGATGCCGACCTGGACCTCGCCCTCGAGGGCATCATCTGGGGCGCTTACGGCACCACGGGGCAGCGGTGCACGGCGACGAGCCGCCTGATCTGCCATGAAGCAATCCACGATGCCTTTGTCGACCGGATTGCGGAGGCGGCTAGCGACCTCACGCTGGGATATGGCAACGAAGAGGGCGTCGACATGGGCCCGCTCATCAATCAGAAAGGGCTTGACAAGGTAAGCCGCTACGTCGAGATCGGACAAGATGAAGGCGCCACGTTGCACTTCGGCGGACGCCGTGCATCCGGGCCGGGGCTCGACAACGGCTTCTTCTTCGAGCCCACGCTGTTCACGGATGTGCAGCCGGATATGCGCATCGCACAGGAAGAAATCTTTGGTCCCGTCCTCTCGACGTTCAGCGTGTCCTCGTACGACGAGGCCGTAACACTAGCCAATAACACCCGCTATGGGCTTTCCTCCAGCATTTACACCGCCGATGTGCGACGCGCCTTCCGTGCGATGCAGGACATTGACGCGGGCATCACCTACGTGAACGGTCCCACCATTGGCGCAGAAGCGCATATGCCGTTCGGTGGAGTCAAGGATACGGGCAATGGCCACCGCGAAGGTGGCTGGGAGGTCTTCGACTTTTTCACTGAAACGAAGACGGTGTACGTGGACTACAGCGGACAGCTGCAGAAGGCGCAGATGGATAACGTGCAGGATTAGCCGGTCGCGGGCTGGCCGGTTTCCCTACGCCCCCCGCATCATATTTCAATGACGGTGCCTTTACCATCCTTGTACAGTAGTTGGACTTGCCGCGCTTCCTCATGCATATTTTTCCGCACGGCTAGTTCGGCAACCAGGGGAAGGACCTTGCTGCGTAGCTCCTGGCGGCGCATGAATTGCGCCAGTTCGAACGTAACCTCCAACATTCCGGGCCGCTCCCCGACTTGAAGCGGCCGACCGGCTACCAGACGTAGCATGTCGCGATAATAGGCGCTGTTCATGCGGACGTGATTGCGCACTTCGGTACGCAGCTCCCGCATAAGCGCCGGTGGCCCTTCGATTGTTACAGTTTTAAGTCGCATGGCATTTCGACAGCCGAGAACAGATTTTCTCATTATTCAATCAACTATGATGCCACATAGGGCCCGGGCAGATATAAATATGACTCGGGAGCGCCCTCCGCTCTGCGCACCCTCTGCACTCCCTCTGCACTCCCCTGAACGGACTCCCCCTGTCCATGCCCCTGCACTTTGTATCCCCCCACGATGCCGCGTCCCTTGTCTCTTCGGGTGACCGCGTATTCATTCACACAGCGGCCGCCGCGCCCCAGCGCCTCATCGAAGCGTTGACCGACCGCGCCGACGAACTCAGCGAAGTCGACATCATCCACCTTCACACCGAGGGCGAGGCCCCGTATGCCACCCCCCAGTACGACGACACCTTCCACACGAGCGCGCTCTTTGTAGGCTCGAACGTCCGGTCAGCCGTTAACAACGGCAATGCTGATTACATCCCCGTTTTTCTGAGCGAGGCCCCGGCCCTGTTCCGGCGCGGTGTGTTGCCACTGGACGTTGCGTTGATCCACGTGTCCCCGCCCGACCGGCATGGGTTCTGCTCGCTGGGCGTGTCTATCGATTGCTCCCGCGCGGCGGTCGAGACGGCAACCCTCGTGATCGCGCAGGTCAACCCAAACATGCCTCGCACCCACGGCGACGGCCTTATTCACGTCGATGCCCTGGATGCGGCCGTCCAGGTCGACGATCCGCTGCCCATTGCCCCCCGGCCTGACCTGTCTGATACCGAGCGCGCCATTGGCGCGCATTGTGCTGAGCTCGTCGAAGATGGTGCCACACTCCAGGTGGGGATTGGCGCTATCCCCGATGCAGCGCTCGCAGCACTGCAGGACCACACCGACCTGGGCATCCACACGGAGATGTTCTCGGACGGCATCATCGATCTGATTGAGCGAGGCGTCATCACGGGCGCCAACAAAAGGAACCATCCCGGTCGCATTGTTGGGAGCTTCACGATGGGAACGCGCACACTGTACGACTACATTGACGACAACCCGCAGGTCGTGATGCTGGATGCGGCCTACGTGAATGCCACCAACGTGATCTGCCGCAACCCAAAGGTGACAGCCATCAACAGCGCTATCGAGGTTGACCTGACGGGCCAGGTGTGCGCCGACTCCATTGGCACGCGTCAGTACTCAGGCGTCGGGGGGCAAATGGACTTCATCCGCGGCGCATCACTCTCCGAGGGCGGCAAACCCATCCTCGCACTCCCCTCTTCTACCCGTCACGGCACCTCCCGCATCGTACCCTTCCTGAAAGAAGGCGCCGGCGTTGTCACCACGCGGGCGCATGTGCACTACATCGTGACGGAGTACGGCATCGCCAACCTGTACGGCAAGACGCTACGCGAGCGGGCCGCGGCCCTGATTGACATCGCTCACCCGGACCATCGGGCTGCGCTCGAAAAAGCCGCCTTCGACCGCTTTGGAGAACTGACAGCTCATTCCTGATCAGGCGGGTTGCACGATCCACCCTGCGTCACCCTACGTACTTCCGAGCAACGCCCGTGTCCATGGCGGCCTCCTGCACGGCCTCACTCACCCGCTCTACCACGCGCCGATCGAACACACTGGGGACGATGTAATCGGCCGTAAGACTGGCCGCATCGATGGAGTCGGCGATGGCACGGGCTGCATTTAGTTTCATCTCGTCGTTGATATCAGACGCTCGGCAGGCGAGTGCGCCTTTGAACAGGCCCGGGAAGCACAGCACGTTGTTGATCTGATTGGGAAAATCGCTGCGTCCCGTTGCCATCACTGTGACGTGGGGATATGCAACCTCGGGGCGAATCTCGGGCTCAGGGTTCGCCATCGCGAACACGATAGGGTCGCGATTCATTCGGCGCACGTCCTCTACGCCAATTACGCCGGGTCCGGATAGGCCGATGAACATGTCGGCATCTTCCATCACGTCGTGCACCGACCCGGTTTCGCCGTAGGGGTTGGTATGCGCGGCATAACGCTGCTTCGCCAGCGTCAGCTCGTCGCGCCCCGTGTGTACCGCGCCCGTGCGATCCACGCCGATGATGTTCTTCACCCCGAGTTGCATTAGCATCCGCGTCACGGCAGTACCGGCGGCCCCGATACCCACCATCACAATCTTCATCGCGGCGGCCTCTTTATCCACGATTTTGAGTGCGTTTAGAAACGCAGCCACTGTGACAACCGCCGTTCCGTGCTGGTCGTCATGGAATACGGGGACGTCGAGCCGCTCTTTGAGCTTCTTTTCAATGTCGAAGCAGCGAGGCGCGGCGATGTCCTCCAGATTGATCCCTCCAAACGCCGGCGCGATCCGCTCGACGGTCTCCACGATTTCGTCGACGTCGGTCGTGTCAAGACAGATTGGAAACCCATCTACATCGGCAAATTCTTTGAGGAGTTGAGCCTTGCCCTCCATTACCGGAAGCGCGGCCGCCGGTCCAATATCACCCAAACCGAGCACAGCTGTGCCGTCAGACACTACTGCGACGGTGTTGCTCTTCACCGTGAGGTTGAAGGCGTTTTCTGGGTGCGCGTGGATCGACTCGCAAACGCGCGCCACGCCGGGGGTATACGCCATCGAGAGCTGATCGCGCGTCTGGATCGGGACCTTGCTCTTCACCTCCAGTTTCCCGCCAAGGTGAAGTAGGAACGTGCGATCCGACACATTGACGACATGGACATTCTCGAGGGTGTCGATCTTGTCGACAATCTCGCGGGCGTGCTGGTCGCTCCGCGTATTGATCGTGATGTCACGGATGAGGACGTCCTGATGTGCGTGCACGATGTCGATGGCCCCTATGTTACCGCCCATTTCGCCAATGGTAGAGGTGACCTGCGCCAGCGTGCCGGGCTTGTTGGTCAAGCGCAGCCGTACGGTGATCGAGTTGCTGGCATTCGGAAGATATTCGGACTGATCCATAGAGAGACGGTTGAAAACGCATGCTGCGGGGTGAAAGGACGTGCGCCGACGAGTGCACGGCCAGGTGGGGTCGGTATATACAAGAAATAGGGTGGCCCCTCAAACGGAGCCACCCTATTTCTTTAGCGCTTCAGACGGGTGTGTTAGCTGCTGGCTTGATGCTCGTCCAGCGCTTCTTTGATCTGGTCAGCATACGCCGGCCCAATGCCGCTGATATCGGTCAGCTCTTCAACCTGTAGCAGCTCGTCGAACGTCGTGATGCCGGCGGACTCGAGGCGCGCTGCCTGCGGGAAGTCGTCCGGGATGGTGCCAGTCGGTGCCCCGTCCGCTTCACCAGTGGCCGCTTCTTCGTCGGAAGCATCCGTGCCCGCATCGTCTGCATCGGCAGCTTCAACCTCTTCGACGACTTCCTGCGCTTTGGCCTCAGTCCGCTGGCGGGCTTCTTCGGAGCGCTCGGCTTCTTCCATCTGCGACTTAAGGTCGCCCAGGCCGCTGAGCTCGCCCAGCGTGGTCGGGCCTGTCGTCGGGCTGTCCTGGTAGTCGCGTACGGCCTTTTTCTGTTCGCGCTGCTCACGCTGCTTCTCGCGGCGCTCGGCTTGGCGCTCAGCGTGCGCTTCGTCGCGGTCCTTAGCCGTTTCACTGAGCACGATGTCTTTCCGGCCCTGATCAAAGCGAATGACACGCAGCTCTAGCTCGTCGCCTTGCGCGTAATGCTGCTGGAAGTTGCGCGGGCCGTTCTTGAGTTCGCTGCCCGGCACAAAGGCTTCCACCTCCAGCGGCAGTTCCACAACCAGGCCTTTGTCCTCAACGCGCACGACTTCGCCGGTAGTGTCGCTGCCTTCGCTGTACGCGTCGGCGAACTGATCCCACGGATTGGTCTTGACCTGCTTGTGGCCGAGTGAGATGCGGCGGCGGTCCTCGTCAATGTTGAGGATGACGACGTCCATCTCTTGGCCACGGTCGATCATGTCGCCCGGGTGGCGCACCTTCTTCGTCCACGACAGGTCGCTGATGTGAACAAGGCCATCGATGCCCGGCTCGATCTCGACGAAGACGCCGAAGTTGGTGATGTTGCGCACCGTCCCGCGGAGCACCGTACCCGGAGGATACCGGTCGCTGATGCCCTCCCAGGGATCGGGCTCCAGCTGCTTCATGCCGAGGGAGATCTTGCGCTCCTCGTCATCGATGTTGAGGATTTGCACCTCAACGCGCTGGCCGAGCGAGACCATCTGGCTCGGGTGCTTGATGTGGCGCGTCCAGCTCATTTCGGAGATATGGACGAGGCCCTCGATGCCCTTCTCCAGCTCTACAAAGGCGCCGTAGTTGGTAATCGATACGACCTTGCCTTCGACGGTTTCGCCCTCGTCGTACTTGTCGCCAATGTTCTCCCACGGGTGCTCGGTGAGTTGCTTGAGACCCAGTGAGATGCGCTGACGCTCCTCGTCGTAGTCGAGGACGACCACGTTGAGCTCCTCATCGAGATCCACGACTTCGCTCGGATGCGAGACGCGGCCCCATGACAGGTCGGTAATATGGAGCAGTCCGTCTACACCGCCGAGGTCAATGAAGGCACCAAAGTCGACAATGTTCTTGACGCGGCCTTTGAGGACCTGACCCACTTCAAGCTGCTCAAGAATCTTCTGGCGCTGCTCTTCGAGTTCTTCTTCGATGAGCGCACGGTGCGAGACGACGATGTTCTCGTTCGACGGATTGAGCTTGACGATCTTGAACTCCATCCGTTTCTCCAGGTACGCGTCAAAGTCGCGCACCGGACGGGCGTCGATTTGCGAGCCCGGGAGGAAGGCTTCAAGGCCATCGAAGAGGTCGACGATCATGCCGCCTTTGATCCGGCGGATAATCGTTCCTTCGATGACATCTTCGTTCTCATAAGCTTCTTCGACACGCTGCCAGCGGCGGACCTGATCGGCTTTCTCTTTCGAGAGCACGAGCTGTCCGTCGCGATCTTCCTTACGTTCGAGATAGACCTCAACGGTGTCACCGCGTTGCAGGTCGCGGTCGAATTCTCCCTTCGAGACGATGCCATCGCTCTTATAACCAATGTCGATGACGATGTCTTTCTCCGTCACCTTCAGGACGCGGCCTTGCACGATGTCCTGCTCGCGGACATTGATGCTCGTTTCGTCGACGAGTTGCCGGAACTGGTTGTAGACCGGATCTTCGTCACGGCGTTCACTGGCTTCCAGATCGTCCAGCGTGACCGTGCGCCCCACGACCTCGCCGGTGAAGCCCGGAATGTCGTCGCTGCGTTGCAGTTCGTCCAGCGATACAGAGGTTGCGGGCTCCTGGACTTCGGCGATTTCGACCTCGGCATTTTCGGCCGTTGGGAAACCAATGTCTTCAGACGCCGCCTCTACAGCCTCTTCGAGGATGCGGTTGACGTGCGCAGGCGGCTCGCTCGGCGACTCGTCGCTGGGCGGCACGGCACCATCGCCCCCTTGAGGGGCTTCATCCACAGGATCTGCGGTGTCAGCAGAATCAGCGGCGGGTGAGTCGGCTTCTGTTGGCTCGTCGGAAGCAGTTGCTTCAGCAGACTGATCGTCTTCAGCAGCTGGCTTAGGGGCTTCGGTCGAAGCGTCCTGTTCGGGTTCGGTAGTTTTTACGTTTTGTTCTTCGGCCATATAATACGGTTAAGGATTCAGCGAGCAGCTGACGCCTCGGCGCAGGCTGCTTGCCTCGAATTTGCTGAACTGCATCTGCGGCCTCGCGTCGGCAAACCAGCGCAGCAAATATAATTAAGAGTTTGAATGAGCGATGAGACCACTGCCCTTGCGAGGCACTACGGTTGTGCTTAACAAGCCGTAAGGGGTCAGTTTCTCGTTCGGAAAAGTGTTAAATTAGCAAGCTATGGCTTCGTTCCCTAGGTGGACTGGGACTGCACAAGGTTGAGCACGAAATCCACCTGTTCGTCAACCGACCGATCCGTGGTGTCGAGCTCGACGGCGTCATCAGCCTGCTGGAGGGGTGAGAGCTCCCGGGTTTGGTCTTGCCGGTCGCGCTCGATGATTTCTTCGTGCACCGCATCGAGCGACACATCCCGACCCTGCGCGGCGTAGTCCGCGCGCCGGCGCTTGGCACGCACCCGCGCATCAGCCACCATGAATATTTTGACGTCCGCGTCAGGAAACACCACGGTACCCATGTCGCGCCCGTCGAGCACCACCCCGCCTTCGGCAGCCACCCGTTCTGCCGCAATGCGCCGCTGTTCCCGCACCAGTTTATCGCGGACCGCGGCCAACTGGCTCACCCGGCTGGCCATGGTACCAACGGACTGGGTACGAATGGCCTCAGTGACGTCTTCACCGTTCAAGTGCACGCGCATGGCATCGTCGTCGTATCGGATATCAATGCGTACGTCTGGAAGCAGGTCGGTGGCCGCCCCGCTAGTGGGCTCAGCACCTGCCCGAATGAAGGCCAAGGCCACGGCGCGGTACATGGCGCCCGTGTCGAGGTACAGGTAGCCGAGACGATCTGCCACAGCGCGGGCGGTGGTGCTCTTTCCCGACCCGGAAGGGCCGTCGATGGTGATAATCACAGCGCTTACGGTTGGTCAGTGAAGATGAGCATTACGGCTGGTTGGTTGAGGAACGCTGGCCTACGTCGCGACGGGTGATGGTGATGGGCTCAGGATACTGGATGGGCCCCAGCACAGTGTCGACAGTGGGTCTCGCCCGCAGGGTCACCGTGTTGGGATCGCCTTGACCCGCAACAGCTAACGCCAGGTCAATCAGATCGCGCGCATTGTCACCGAAAAAGCGTACGAGGTCGAGTTCGATGGGGATGGGGACCGTCGTGGGCGTCCCCGGCTCCAGCCGAACTGTACTGTCGAACCGTCCCCGAATGGTTTCAGTCTCATCGAGCAGCAGCGTCCAATCCATCGTAACAAGCCGCGCGGCAACGTCGTTGTCGGCGGGGTTCTCCGCATCGACCAGAATTGTGAAAGACAGAGGCATCTCACCCGTAGCCGCCGCCCGGGTAAGCCGCAGCACGTCTGAAGCGCTGATATCGTGATACGAGTCGACACGACGGAGGTCGATCCCTGCCAATTGTGGTTCAGCGACCCGGTCGATAGCGAACCGCACGCTGCGCAGGTTGGCCACTTCGCGAAGCGCCTGGCATCCAGCGAGCCCGACTACCATAACACATAGGAGCGCGGCCACCGTAGCGTGGCGGGCGCGTGCCCAGGAAATCCATTTGGACGAGATGCGGAGCATAGTCGGGGGTCGCCGTTTAGAGTACGTACATCGCGCACCAAAATAGCGCGGCGGCTTACGAGTTCCCCCGACGGTCCCCCCTACTTGTTCATGAGGAAGTTAAAACACGACGAAATTGAGCGTCCGGCCCCCAGTGAGGTGTCCCGCCTTCCCAAACACCCCATCAGCGTGGTTGCCCACAATGTCCGGTCAATCTACAATGTCGGCTCGATCTTTCGCACGTCCGATGCGGCGCGCATTGAGCACCTGTACCTGACCGGCTACACAGGCACACCCGACCACAAGGACTTGCACAAAACCGCACTAGGAGCTCAAGATACGGTGGCGTGGTCTCACCATGACGAGGTAGTGCCCATCCTGGAGCAGCATCGGTCAGACGGGTATATGTTAGCCGCACTGGAGATCACGGATGAGCCGACCCCCATTGCTCAAGTAACCACTGAGCAGTACCCGCTTTGTCTCGTGCTAGGCAACGAGGTACAGGGCGTTGATGATGCAATCATCGAGCAGATAGACCTCGCTTTTGAGATTCCTCAGTTTGGGGCGAAGCAATCGCTGAATGTGTCGGTGGCCTACGGTATTGCTATTTTCGACCTGGTTCGCCACTTTCGTGCCCTAGACGGGCAACTCTCGGCGCCTGACCCATCTTCTATCCTATCATAAGCCCCACTGCTTCGTATGGCCGAATCGTCACTGCCGGACATACCTCCCACTCTGTTTGACGATTTCGGCCCCATATCCGATGACGAGTGGCTGGCAGTCATCGAAGAAGACTTGCGCTCCGGCACAGACCCGGAAACGTTTCTCACGTGGGATAGCCTCGAAGGCATTCGTCAGCGAGCCTACTACCGGACGTCCGAGCGGGACCAGGTCGATCATCTCGCTGCCGTCCCCATCACGCGCAAGGACGGCACCCCAGCCAACCCATGGCGCCCTCGAGTGAACCTGACGGCGTCCGTCCTCGAAACAGCCCGCCAACAACTTCATGACGCGCTTGACGCCGACGTAACCGACATCGGCATAGCTGCCGGGCGGCCAGGCCAGCGGCTGACGGCCCAACCTCTACAGCGCCTCGATGATCTCGCCGTCGTGATGCAGGACGTCGACTTGGCAACCGTGGCGCTGCATGCCGGGGCAGGGCCGGCGGCGATCTCACTCTGGGCGATGGTGCGCGCGCTCGCAGCCCGCCAGGGGACTGATCACTCTGCGCTGACAGGTTCAACGGACTACGACCCGGTCGCTGCATTGGCCCTTCATCAAGTGGCCGATGCGGACCACGCCTTCGGTGGAGCGGCCACCTTAGCTCGTTCAGGTACAGAAACGCCCCACGCCCATCTGCTGAGCGTGGATCTTAGGCCCTACCATGAAGCGGGCGCCTCAGCGGAGCAGGAATTGGGCCTGTCGCTCGCCGCGTTGTGCGACATCGTAGTTCGGCTTCACGACCGTGGCGTGCTGGCGAATCAAGTAGTGGAGACCCTCCAGTGGATTGTCCCCGTGGACACCAGTTACTTCGTAGCGATTGCGAAACTGCGAGCGCTACGGCTGCTCATCCCGCAAGTGCTCGAGGCGTTCAACGTCGAGGTTGCCCCGAGCGCGCCCCATATTCAATCCGTCACGTCACAGCGCACCGAGACCCGTTATGGGCCGTACGTGAACCTGCTGCGAGGCACTACGCAAGCCGCATCGGCCATCATTGGAGGGTGCGATGTACTGACGGTCCGACCGTTCTCGGCCTCCTTTGCCAACCCGAGTGACTTTGCGCATCGACTGGCTCGCAATACGCAGCACCTGCTGCGCGCAGAGTCCCATCTCGATCACGTCGCCGACCCCGCTGCCGGATCGTACTACGTCGAGGTCATGACCGATCAGCTCGCCCGCAATGCGTGGTCACTCTTCCAGACGATCGAAGCTGAGGGTGGGCTGCTCGAGGCGCTCCAGGCCGGTACTGTGCAACAGCGTATTGAAGAGGTGCGAGCGGAACGGGTGGAACGTGTTACGAATCGCCAGCATGTGCTCGTAGGCACCAATCATTACCCGGCCCCTAGTGAGAAGCGCCCAGCCAGCGAGTCGGTCGGCGCAAAAGCGCGCGCCCTTGACCAATCCGAGCACGTGGTGGAATGGACGCCGGGTGACCCGCTCTCCGCACTGCAACATGCCGTAACCGATGGCGCGATGCTCGGTGACACCCTCGACGCGCTGAAGGGGCCGGGCACGCCATCGCTCAGCGCGCTGCCATCGGTCCGCCTAGCCGAACCGTTCGAGACGCTCCGTGCGCGCACTGAGACGTGGGCGACAGACCACGGTGGACCGCCTCGGGTGGTGCTCCTTCCCATGGGCGACCCTACCATGCGCAGCGCGCGGGCCAGCTTCGCCCGGAACGTGCTCGGCGTGGCGGGCTTCGCCATTGACGAGCACGTCCGGTTCGACACGCCTGAGGCGGCCGCCCGCGAGGCCGCCGATGCCGACGCCGACATGGTCGTCCTCTGCAGTTCCAACGATGCCTACCCTGAACTGGCGCCCGCCCTCCGTGAGGCGCTTCAGGCAACCGATATGGACCCTCTTGTGCTTATCGCCGGGCACCTCCCCGAGCATGAAGAGGCGCTAAAAGCAGCTGGGGTGGATGGCTTTCTCCATAAAAACGCCCCCCTCCTGGACACACTGGCTGATCTTCAACGGCGGCTCGGCATTGGATAAGTGCTACGGTTGACCACGGAGGAGAAGACCTTCACGCGTCTCATCACTCATACTATCACCCGCAACCGACATGCGCCCCGACTTTTCCCGGATCGACTATGAGCCGGCGGCCACCGACACGCCACCCCGACCGGATGGATCGTGGACCACGCCCGAGCAGATCGACGTGGCTCCCGTGTACGGGCCGGACGCCGAAGAGGACCTGGAGCATCTCAACTTTGCCGCGGGCCTGCCGCCGTTTCTCCGCGGGCCGTACAGCACCATGTACGCCTTCCGCCCGTGGACCATCCGCCAGTACGCCGGCTTCTCGACCGCCGAGGAATCAAACGCTTTCTACCGCAAGGCGCTCGCCTCGGGCCAGAAGGGCCTGTCCGTTGCGTTCGACCTGGCGACCCATCGCGGCTACGACTCCGACCACGAGCGCGTCCGCGGCGATGTGGGCAAAGCCGGCGTGGCCGTCGACACCGTCGAGGACATGAAGATCCTCTTCGACGGCATCCCCCTCGACCGGATGTCGGTGTCGATGACGATGAACGGCGCCGTCCTGCCGGTGATGGCGTTCTACATTGTCGCCGCCGAGGAGCAGGGCGTGAACCACGAGCAGCTGATGGGCACCATCCAGAACGACATCCTGAAGGAGTTCATGGTGCGCAACACGTACATCTACCCCCCCCAGCCGTCGATGCGCATCGTGGGCGACATCTTCGCGTACTGCGCCGACGAGATGCCCCGCTTCAACGCCATCTCCGTGAGCGGGTATCACATGCACGAGGCCGGCGCCCCGGCCGATCTGGAGCTGGCCTACACGCTGGCCGACGGCCTCGAATACCTGCGCACCGGGCTCGACGCGGGGCTCGACATCGACGACTTTGCGCCACGGGTGAGCTTCTTCTGGGGCATCGGCATGAACCACTTCATGGAGATCGCCAAGATGCGCGCGGGCCGCATGCTCTGGGCGAAGCTCGTCCAGCAGTTCGACCCGCAGAACCCGAAGTCGATGGCGCTGCGGACACACTGCCAGACGTCCGGCTACTCGCTCGCCGAGCAGGACCCGTACAACAACGTGATGCGCACGACCATCGAGGCGCTGGCCGCGGCGTTCGGCGGCACGCAGTCGCTGCACACGAATGCGCTCGACGAGGCCATCGCACTCCCCAGCGAGCACGCAGCCCGCATCGCCCGCAACACGCAGCTTTACCTGCAGGAAGAGACCGACATCACCCGCGCCATCGACCCGTGGGCCGGGTCGTACTACGTGGAGGACCTGACCGACCAGCTGGCCCGCCGCGCGTGGGCGCTCATCCAGGAGGTCGAAGCCGAAGGCGGGATGACGCAGGCCATCGAGAAGGGACTGCCGAAGCTGCGCATCGAAGAGATGGCCGCGCGCAAGCAAGCCCGCATCGACACGGGCGAGGAAGTCATCGTCGGCGTCAACAAATATCGCCCGGACGAGACCGAGCCCGTGCCCACGCTGGAGGTCGACAACGAGGCGGTCCGCCGCACCCAGATGAAACGGCTGGAGCGCGTCCGCACCGAGCGCGACGAGGCGGCCGTCCAGCAAGCCCTCGACGCCATCACCGCCTGCGCGGAGAGCGGCGACGGCAACCTCCTCGCGAAGGCCGTTGACGCCGCCCGCACGCGCGCCACGCTCGGCGAGATCTCCGACGCGATGGAGACGGTCTTCGGCCGCCACCAGGCCCGCACACAATCCGTGCAGGGCGTATACGCTGCTGAGGCGCAATCCGACGAAGCCTTTCAAGAAGCCCGTCGGCTTGCGGATGCGTTCGCAGCGATTGCTGGACGCCGCCCGCGGATTATGGTTGCCAAGATGGGTCAGGACGGGCACGACCGCGGCGCGAAAGTCATCGCCACCTCGTTCGCCGACCTGGGCTTCGACGTCGACATCGGTCCGCTTTTTCAGACGCCGGAGGAAGCCGCTCGCCAGGCCGTCGAAAACGATGTGCACATCCTGGGTGTCTCCAGCCTCGCTGGCGGGCACAAAACGCTCGTCCCGGAGGTGATCAATGCGCTGGAGCAGCACGGGCGCGACGATATCCTCGTCATTGTCGGCGGCGTCATCCCCCATCAGGATTACAACGTTCTGTATGAGCACGGCGTCGCCGGCATCTTTGGACCCGGCACGTCCATCGCTGAAGCCGCGCAGCAAATCCTCCGGGTGCTGATGGACACCTACCCAGCCGATGTGCCACATGGCGCTTAACTACCGACTGCCTGCTGCGCCCCGCGCTCGTTGACTTCGCCCGTCGCTGCCCTGATCCGGTTATGTCTTCTCCCGCTGAGGACGCGCACGACATGCCCTCGAAGCACATGCCCAGCATCAACCCCAATATCCAAACGCCAGATCGGAAGTCCTCCCAGCAGCGCTCTGTGAGAGATTATGTTCAAGCGATACATGAGGGTGACCGGTCGGCGCTCAGCCAGGCCATTACGTTAGCTGAAAGTGCGCGGGCAGCACATCAAGAGAAGGCCCGCCAAATACTGAACACGTGCCTGCCATACACCGGCGACTCCATTCGCGTAGCCATTACGGGCGTGCCCGGTGTGGGGAAGAGCACGTTCATCGAAACGCTAGGCACGCAGTTGGTCGACGAGGGACGGCGGCTTGCGATCCTCGCCATCGACCCGACGAGTGAGCGCACAAAGGGTAGCATCCTGGGCGATAAGACCCGGATGGGCGAGCTGTCACGACGAAGCGACGTGTTCATCCGCCCCTCCCCCACCAGTGGGTCGCTGGGTGGTGTGGCGCGAACGACACACGAAACGATTCTCTTGTGCGAAGCCGCGGGCTTCGACACCGTATTTGTGGAAACCGTGGGTGTGGGCCAGTCCGAGGTGACGGTCCACTCGATGGTCGACTTTTTCTTGCTCCTCGTGCTGGCTAGAGCGGGCGACGAATTACAAGGCATCAAACGGGGCATTGTGGAGATGGCCGATGCGATTGCCATCAACAAGGCGGATGGCGACAACCGGGCAGCGGCCAAGCGGGCACAGGCCGAGTACCGGCGCGCGCTTGAGCTCTTCCCGCCCAATTCGCTGGACCGGTCGCCGCCGGTGCTCACCTGCTCGGCCCTTACTGGCGATGGAATGGATGCGGTATGGCAAGCAATTGAGAACTACTGCCAGCGCGCCCAGTCAGATAGCTCTTTTACTAAGCGGCGCCAACGGCAAGCCATCTACTGGATGCACCAAACCATTGAGCACCGACTGCGGTCGGATTTCGAGTCCGACCCTGCCGTCCAGGACGTCATGGATGAGGTAGAACGCCAGGTGGAAGCTGGCACGCTCTCGTCGTTCGAGGCGGCGGAGCATCTCCTTAAGGTGTACCGCGCACACGGGCCCTCTTCGGCCCAGCGCGACTAATGCTCCTCCACACCTCTGCTCCAGGAACCATTGCAAATTACCTCGTCGTGCTCATTGTCCATGGCTTTCGGATGCTGGATATGCAAGGATCGTAAGGCGATCAAGCTTTGTTACCAGGGGGGCGGGCCTATTATGGATCTCGCTGTCACGCGGACCGTGTGGGGATCACGCCCTCGTTCGGTCGCTCGATTGCCACCTAGCCCCATAATGAACGAGAGGCTATTCTCGCCGCAGCCTTAGTGTCTTCAAACTACATCTTTCCCTGTTAGATCTTTCTCTGGTATTATGTCTCTTACTTGCAACGTCGGCGGTGCCGACAAGTCCTTTCGCATTGTTCTTGGCGTAGGCTTGGTTGCTCTAGGCCTGCTCGTCGATCTGGGTACTACGTGGAGCATTGGGGCCTATGCCGCGGCCGTAATCGCGCTGCTCACCGCCCTCATTGGCTACTGTCCGTTGAATACGCTTCTGGGCGTCGATACCTGCGCCACTGAGTAGACGGCCTAAACCAACGGCCTGACCCGTCCCCCCGGCGCTTGGCTCCTAGTGGCCAGATGGACACGGCGGGACCAATGGCGGCGGCGGCCGTTTGTACTGTAGTGTCCACTCTTTCGGCTCCTCCCTGCGTTTCAACCTTCGAGAAGACCGTGGCTGAACCCAACACGCTATCGCGCGATACGGCATCGTCTGAACCGTCGAATTTCATCCGTGATATCATCGACGAGGACCTGCAAGCCGGTACATATGGCGACCGGGTCGTGACCCGCTTCCCGCCCGAGCCAAACGGCTATCTGCATATCGGGCATGCCAAGTCGATCGTACTCAACTTCGGCATCGCGCGCGACTACGCCGACCAGGCCGACACACGCTGCCACCTCCGCTTCGACGATACCAACCCCGAAACGGAGGACATGGAGTACGTCCGGTCCATCAAGGATGCCGTGCGCTGGTTGGGCTTTGACTGGGGCGAGCATTGCTACCACGCTGCCGACTACTTCGAGCAGTTCTACGACTACGCGGTAAAGCTCATCAAGCAGGGCGACGCGTACGTGGATAGCCTCAGCGAAGAACAGATCCGCGAGTACCGCGGGACCGTCAGTAGGCCGGGGCGGCCGAGTCCGTACCGGGATCGCACCGTAGAGGAAAACCTCGACCTGTTCGAGCAGATGAAGGCCGGCGCGTTCGCGGACGGCGAGCACGTGCTGCGCGCTAAGATCGACATGAAGTCGCCGCACATGATCATGCGGGACCCGCTCCTCTACCGCATCAAGCACGCGGACCACTACCGGCGCGGCGACGAGTGGTGCATCTACCCGATGTACGACTACGCCCACTGCCTCGAAGACGCCATCGAGAACGTCACCCACTCGCTCTGCACGCTGGAGTTCGACAACAACCGCCGCGTGTACGACTGGGTGCTGGAGCATTGCCTCGACGAGGACGAACTGCCGAGCCGCCCCCGCCAGTACGAGTTCGCGCGGCTGAACCTCGACTACACCATCATGAGCAAGCGCAAGCTACTCCAGTTGGTCGAGGACAGCCTCGTCGACGGCTGGGACGACCCGCGCCTGCCTACCATCGCCGGCATGCGCCGGCGCGGCGTGACGCCCGAAGCCATCGTCAACTTCTGCGAGCAGATCGGCGTGACGCGCTCCGAGAGCCGCGTGCAATTCAGCCTGCTGGAGCATGCCATCCGCGACGACCTCAACTTCAAGGCGCCACGCGTCATGGGCGTGCTCGACCCGCTCAAGGTCACCATCACCAACTTCCCTGAGGACGAGACAGATTGGATCGAGACGCCGCACTGGCCCCGCGAAATCGACAAGGACGACACGCGGGACGTCCCGTTCAGCAAGACGCTCTACATCGAGCGCGACGACTTTCGTGAGGATCCGCCCGACGGCTTTTTCCGTCTCGCCCCCGGCCGCGAGGTGCGCCTGCGCTGGGCATACTTCATCACCTGTGACAAGGTCATCCGGGACGAAGACGGCACCATCACCGAGCTTCGGTGCACATACGACCCGCAAACCCGCGGCGGAGATGCGCCGGATGGCCGCTCGCCCGATGCCACGCTCCACTGGGTGTCCGCCCATCACGCGGTTCCTGCCGAGATGCGACTGTACGACCGGCTCTTTGACGTCCCTGCCCCCGAGGCCGGCGACGGCGACTTCACGGATCACCTGAACCCTAACTCGCTCGTCATCCGGATGGGGTATATCGAGCCCGCGATCCGCGACCTGGCCAACCGGCGCGTGCAGTTCGAGCGGCAGGGCTACTTCTGGCCTGACCCGGAAGACTCCTCAAACGACGCGCTCGTGTACAACCAGATTGTCACGCTGCGTGACACGTGGGCTGAGGATGACGGCGAAACGGTAGACATGGAGCAGAAACGCCGTGAGAAAGAGGAGGCGAAACGCCGCCAGCGCGAGCGTTCTATGGCCGCCCAGCGCGACCCCGTGGAGGATCTTTCCCCCTCACAGCGCGCCCGCTTCGACCGGTACCGCGATGCGTTCGGCCTGAGCCGCAAGGATGCGGCCATCCTGGCGAGCGACGATCCGCTGGCGCTCTACTTCGAGGACGTGCTGGAGACGCACGACCAGCCCACGGCCGTCGCCAACTGGATCCTGAACGAACTCCTCGGCGCCATCGACGAGCGCTCGCCGGCGGATCTGCCGTTCGGCGCGGCCGCCTTCGGCCGGCTCGTGGCCCTCATCGACGAGGACGTGATCTCGACCCGCGCGGCCCGCACCGTACTGGACGAGATGCTTGCAGGCGGCGCGGACCCCGACACCATCGTGGACGAGCGCGACTTGGAGCAGATCGCTGACTCGGACGCGCTGGCTGACGTAGTCAGCGACGTGCTAGACGATAACCCGAATGAGGTGGCGCGCTACCAGGACGGCGAGGAGAAGCTGCTCGGCTTCTTCATGGGTCAGGTCATGCAAGCCACCCGCGGCACGGCCAATCCCCAGCTCGCGCGCGAACTGCTGCAGGAGAAGCTGAGGGCGTAACGGTATGGAGGAAAGCGGTTTGGATCGCATCACCGCTCAACCCTTCAACCTTCCAACCGGCTACGCTCACCCCAGCACGTTAGCGGCGCGGTGCATGCGGCGGATGCACGCCTCGCGGCCGAGAACGACCATCATGTCGAAGAGGCTCGGGCCGTACGACAGCCCGCTCACGGCCAGGCGCGTTGGGTGAATGATCTTGCCGGCCCCCACGTCATGCTCATCGGCCAAATCCCGCAAAACCGAGTTGGCCGTGTCGGCGTCAAAGGGGTCGGTATCAGCGAGCGCGTCGGCGTAGGCCTCTAGCAGGTCGGCTGAATTGCCTTTCCAGCGCTTCTTGACGCCCTTCTCCGCGTACGTCGTCGGATCCTCGAAGAAGAATCGGTTTGTCGTCGCGACCTCTTCGATTTTGTGGATGCGATCCTGCACGAGCGCAATGACCTCTTTCAGGTAGTCTGCATCGGGGTCGAGGCCTTCCGCGGCCAGGTACGGCCGAGCGCGCTCGGCCAGTGCGGCGGGCGACTTCTCGCGCAAGTGCTGCTGGTTGAACCACTGCAGCTTGTCGAGGTCGAACTGCACGCCGCTGGACCCGACGCGCTCCAGCGAGAAGGCCTCCGTCAGCCCATCGAGCGAGAACAGCTCCTCTTCAGTGCCGGGATTCCAGCCCAGGAAGGCAAGAAAGTTGATGAGCGCCTCCGGCTCGTAGCCTTCTTCTTGATAGTCGCGCACGTACACTGGGATGCCTAGATCCTCCGAGTCGCGCTTCGACAGCTTGCCGCCGCTCGGGCTCATGATGAGCGGCAGGTGCGCCATCGTGGGCGGCGTCCAGCCGAGGAAGTCGTACAGCAGGATGTGCTTGGGCGTGGACGAGAGCCACTCCTCGCCGCGGATCACGTGCGAGATCTGCATGTGATGGTCGTCGACGATGTTTGCCATGTGGTACGTTGGCATCCCGTCCGACTTGATGAGCACCTGGTCATCTACTCCCTTAGTGTCGAAGGCGACATTGCCGCGAATCACATCTTCAAAACGAACGGTTTCGTTGCGTGGCACCTTGAGGCGAATAACGTGCTCGGCGCCATCCGCAAGAAGCTGCTGGACCTCATCGTCCGGCAGCGTCAGCGAGTTGCGCATCTCCATCCGCGTGGAGGCATCGTATGTGGCTGAGGGCTGCCCTTCCTGGCGGAGCCGGGCCCGCATGTCGTCCAGTTCTTCCTCGGTGTCAAACGCGTAGTAGGCGTGGCCGGCGTCGACGAGTTGTTGCGCGTACTGGGCGTATAGCTCCTCGCGTTGGGACTGGTAGTACGACTCATGCGGACCGCCCACCTCTGGACCCTCGTCATAGTCCAGCCCGGTCCATGCCAGCGCATCCAAGATGTCGTGCACCGCATCGTCCACGTAGCGAGCGCGGTCTGTGTCCTCAATACGGAGGATGAAGCTTCCAGCATGCTGCCGAGCAAACAGGTAATTGTAGAGTGCTGTGCGGAGCCCGCCGATGTGGAGCAACCCCGTGGGGCTTGGTGCGAAGCGCACGCGGACGTCAGAAGTGGAAGGCATGAGTTGCGTTGGCAATGATCGAGGGAAACAGTGGGGCAACGTAGGCAGGAGCGCGCTCGGCGACAGGGCACTGCCCGGTGCTTGGCAGGATAGCGCCACAGAGCACGGTTGCCTGAAAGGCGATTTCTGGGGGGGAGTTCCTACCTCACGACGGTTTCATACCGGCTGCAGTGGCCCCTTGGCTTTCTTTTTGCGCTTTCTTTTGTCCCCACCCGAACAGGGCTGAGTCCGACCGCGCAGTGGGCATTGTTACCGTCCTGCGTAGTTTCGCCTCCGTGTAAACAGGCCTCGCTATCGCGCATGATTCGCCCCATTGCCCTCCTTTGCTGCCTGCTGAGTCTTCTCCCCGTGCTCCCTGGGTGGACCCAGCCAGCCCCGCCCCCAACGGCGCCGATAGTCGCCACGTTTGCTGACGAAACGATTACGGTGCGCGACTTCGAGATCGCCTACGCTCATGACGTCGGCGGGTGGGAAGCCGCTCGTGCCGACTCGCACGCCGACTATGAGCAGTTTCTGTCTACTTACCTGAACTACCGCTTGAAGGTGCATGCTGCGCGGGCCGCTGGCTATGCCACGCACCCACCCCTCCAACGACAGCAGCGCGCGTATCGGCTCCGGATGGTGCACCACCGGCTACAGACGGACAGCGTGCTCCACCCGGCCATGCGGGCTCTACAGGACCCGCTTCCCGCCTCCGCGGCAGAACGGGCCGCGTTGCGCGGCCTTGTGGAGCAGTCACACCAGACCCGTACGGCTGAGCAAGCCTTCTGGGAACGTGCCCGCGCGCGGCACGGGTTGCACATCGACACGCTCCGGCTTGCACGCCAACTGGGTGTTAAGACCCTGAGCAGCCTATCGGCTGCACGCCGTCTACCTACAGCCGAGCGCACCGTGTCGGACCTCACCGATGACTCAACTTCGATTCGCATCGCCGACATAGCCGCCTTCTGGCGCACGCGGCCGGCCCTCCACCACCGGCCACTCGACGAGGTTGTCGGCATCTATCTGCAGGAGACCCTACTCGCTCGCCTCGCCGCAGACCGGATGGCACAGGACCCTGTGTTTCGTCGGTCCATGCATCGCCATCGTGATGGACTGCTGCTTTTCGAACTGATGCAGGACTCGGTCTGGACCCCCGCGCTGCATGATACGCTGGCCCAGCGCACTTACTTCGCGGCGCACCGCACTCGGTACACCCGAGCTGCCTTCCTTCGGCGACCGCCTCTTTCGCATAGCGACTCCGCCGCACTGGGCGGGCCGGCTAAACGCGTTACCCATGTCTCAGCGGAGGACGCTCCCATCGAACCTGTAAGCTTTCAGGATGTGCGTCCCGCCGTGATGCGTGATTATCAGGCGCACCGGGAGCGGCAGTTTGTGGAGCAGCTTCGCAACCGATATCATGCGCAACAGTATCCCCAACGGTTGCGGATGGCCTTCCAGGGTGCTGCCCCCCAACAGAAGAACTCACCGACCCAATAGTCCCCCCGTTCTTTTCATGTCGTCCCTGCGTACGATGTGTGCGGTGATAGTGGCCAGCCTAGTCATTGGCTGCTCCCATGAGGCGCCCCCGCCTCAGTATGTGGCCCGAGTGGGTGATCAGTACCTTACCGCCGCGGAGGTCTCGGCGCGGTTAGATGGTTTGCAGCGGGGCCTCGACACAGCCGAAGCGCGAACGCAGATCATAGAGCGGTGGGTTACGAACACGCTGCTGTACCGTGAAGCCGAACGACGGGGCTTGCGGGACGACCCTGAGATCCAGCAGCGCCTCCGTGAGCAAGAACGGTCAGTGTTGGTCAACGAACTCACGACGCGCCTTTTTGCTGACACGCAGCCGCACGTCACCGAGGCTGACGTGCAGGCCTACTACGAGCAGCATCAGGAGCAGCTTCGGCTGCGAGAACCGTATGTGCGCGTTCAATACCTGTCCACTTCATCACTTACCGCTGCCCGAACCATTCAGTCGAAACTCCGCTCCCGCATTGACACTGCGTCAGCCACCGGATCGTGGCAGGCGATGGCGTCCTCCTATGCCCTCGACGTTGAACGGGCCCAATCGATGGCTGCGCAGTACTACCCCGAACGGAGCCTTTTCAGCCATCAGCCCATCATCCGCCAGCAGTTGGGGCGGCTCCGGCCGGGGGAGACAGCGCCCATCTTGGAGATTGATGGCCGGTACCACGTGATGCATCTCGTCGATCGGGCTACGCCGGGAACGATCCCTCAGCTGCTGTGGGTGGAGGGTGAAATCCGGCGACGGCTGAGGCTGCGGGCCAGGAAACAGATGTATGCACGTGAGGTTGAACGCCTACGCAACGAAGCTCTCGCTCGCCGAGAGATCGACTTCGCTCAATGAGGACGCGCAATAACGGCCGGTGCCCCTCGTTGGGTTGATACCTGCCGCCCCACTCCTTGCCGCGCCACTCACCGTACAGGCGCGTCCGTATGCATCGGCTTTTCTCATCAAGTTTCCCCTGCATGCTTGTGCCCCATTCGCTGCCGCGACGACTTGCCGCCTGGACTACATCACTGGCCCTACTCCTCGTGGGGATAAGCTGGTCGCCCGCCCCAGCCACTGCACAGGACCAGCAAGTCATCGACCGGATCGCGGCCGTCGTAGGCGGCGACATAATCCTCCAGTCCGAGGTGGAGAACATGGCGCGCTCGATGGCCCAGCGCTCACAGCGCCCTGTCAACACGCCGCTGATGCGCAACGCGCTGCAGCAGCTCATCGACCAGGCCGTCCTTGCCGATCAAGCCCAGCAAGATACCACCATTACGGTGTCCGACCAGCAGGTGGAGGGTCAGGTGGACCGGCAGGTGAACCAGTACGCTCGACAAGTCGGCGGCGAGGAGCGTTTGGAAGAGATCTACGGCCGCTCCATCTTAGAGATTAAGGACGATCTGCGAGAAGATGTGCGCGAGCAGATCCTCGCCCAGCAGTTTCGCGGCCGGCACATGAGCACCATCGACATCACGCCGAGTGAGGTGCAGCAGTGGTTCAGCCGCGTGCCCCAGGACTCCCTGCCCAACTTACCCACAACCGTGCGGCTCGCCCATATCGTGCGCTACCCCAAACCATCTGACGACGCCCGCCAGGAAGCGCGCGAAATCACCACGACGCTCCGCGACTCCATCGTGAGCGGAGGAGCTGACTTCGCCGCCATGGCACGTCAGTTTTCTGACGACCCCGGCTCCGCTCCTGACGGCGGCCGCATCAGCGGCGTCAACCTCGACGATCTTGTCCCCGAGTTTGCGGCTGTAGCCTCGCGTACCCCGATCGGCGAAGTTTCCCAGATCTTCTACAATCAGGCGCAGGAGGGCTTCCACATTCTGCGCGTAAATGATCGTTCGGGCGGAACCATCGACTTCAACCATATCCTGATTCAGGTCAGCCGCCGTTCGGCGGACCCACAGCAAACCATCGGTCACCTGCAGGCCGTTCGCGACACGCTGCTCAATATTCTTGATGTGCCCTTCGCGCTCATGGTCCGCCGTCACTCCGAGGAGGATCGCTCCAAAGAACTTGGAGGGCGCGTGGTTGACCCGCAGTACGGCACGCGCGACCTCGTCCTGCAGAACCTGGGCCCGTCGTGGCGTAGCACGCTAGACACCATGGATGTCGGTGCGATCAGCCAGCCCACCGAGGTGCGCCTCCTAAATGGTGACCGCGCCTATCACATCCTGAAGCTCCAGGCCCGCACACCAGCCCACCGCATGAACTTGGAAACCGATTATGAGCGCATCAAAGAGTTCGCGCTGCAGGAAAAGCAACAGCGTGAGATGCGCAGGTGGCTCGACGAACTCCGCGAGGAAACCTACGTCGACATCCGCATGACCTTTGATACGGCCACGGCGGTGCGACGTCGGTGACTCTCTGCCTCCATTAAGCTAGCTCCGATGCCTAACTCCCCTGCTCCTCCTGCCGCAGATCCAGAAACCCTCGACGCCCTCAGCACCGCGTACGACCGCCTCCGCTCGGAGATTGGTAAGGTGATCGTTGGTCAGCAGTTCATCGTGGAGATGGTGTGCGCCAGCCTTCTCGCCCGCGGCCATGTGCTGCTGATTGGCGTGCCGGGCCTGGCGAAAACGCTGTTGGTGCGTACCCTGGCTAGCGCGCTGGACCTCAAGTTCAACCGGATTCAGTTCACCCCGGACCTGATGCCCAGCGATATCACCGGCACCGAGATCATCCAGCAGGACGAAATGTCGGGGACGCGGTCTTTCACGTTTGCGCGCGGGCCCATCTTCGCAAACGTCGTATTGGCTGACGAAATCAACCGGACGCCGCCCAAAACGCAGGCCGCGCTGCTAGAGGCCATGCAGGAAACGCACGTCACGGCCGCTGGCGAAACACACGAACTGGAACGGCCCTTCTTCGTGCTGGCGACTCAAAACCCCATCGAGCAAGAGGGCACCTATCCCCTCCCCGAAGCACAGCTCGATCGCTTCATGCTGAACCTCTGGCTCGACTACCCGACGTTCGATGAAGAGGTGGAAGTCGTCCGCAACACCACGAGTGGGACCGATGCCACCGTTGAGCCAGTGATGACCGCAGAGGAAGTGCTGACCTACCAACGGTACGTACGGCAATTGCCTGTCGCCGAAAATGTGATACAGCACGCCGTCCGCCTCGTGGGGCGGACCCGCCCGGAAAGTGACAGCGCGCCCGACTTCGTTAGCAACTACTTAAACTATGGTGCAGGCCCCCGCGCATCGCAGTACCTGATCCTTGGGGCGAAGACCCTCGCGGCACTCGACGGTCGCACGACGCCACTTGAGGAGGATGTCCGCCGCATGGCCGTTCCCGTCCTCCGGCACCGCATCGTCCCCAACTTCAACGCCGAAGCGGACGGCGTCTCTTCCGTTGACGTCATCAATACCTTGCTCACGAACAGCTAATCGAATCTCTGCTCCGGCTGTGAATCTGCTTCTCATTGGTGGCGGCCACGCCATGCTACCGGCCCTGCGTGACGCTGCCCGCTGGACAGCAAGTGGCGTACGCGTAACACTGCTCGACGGGAGCCCATACCTGTACTACTCCGGGATGGTACCCGAGTACTTGGGCGGCATATACTCCCGCGAGGCTGTACGCATCAACCTGAGACGGTTATGCGATGACGTCGGCGCCCATTTCGTTGAGGCACGAGCTGTCAACCTCGACCCGGAGCGTCGCTGTGTTACCGTCGATGACGGACGCACCTTGTCGTATGATATCGCGGCGATCGATATCGGGGCTCGCAATCCTGGCTACTTGCCGCGAGCCGTACGCACCAAACCATTATATCATATTGATGCCCTCGCGGACGGGATTCAGGCCGTGTTGCATGGTCAGGCTGAGCACCTGCGTCTAGTGATTGCAGGAGGCGGAGCAGCCGGCGTCGAAGTGGCCCTCAACGTAGCCGGTCGGTTCGCGGCTCACAAGGCTTCCGCGGCTCTCACCTTGTCGATTGTCGAAGGCGCCGACCGCCTACTTCCCGACTTTCCCTCTGGCATGAGTGCTTACGTGTCCCAGCGCCTGCAAGCGCTGGGAGTCGACATACTTTGCGGGACCCGGGTCGAGGCGATCGACGAGAGCACGGTTCACCTCGATACCCGCCGCACCCTCTCGGCGGACGTCGTGCTATGGGCAACAGGCTCCATGGGCCCGGCGTTGTTTGAGGACGCCGGTCTGGTGTGTGATGACAATGGGTTTGCCCGCGTCACAGGGACCCTGCAATGCATGGGACACCCTCGTCTTTTTGCAGCCGGCGATTGTGCGACCATCGCAGGTCACGAATCCCTCCGTAAAGTCGGCGTGCACGCCGTCAAACAAGGCCCCATCCTTCGCACCAACCTGGATCGCTCTATCAGCGCCTTGCGAGCCGGTCGGCCTCCCCATGACTGGTCGCTCGATGCGTTTGCCCCTTATCCGGTGGCTCCCCTTATTCTCTCCACGGGAACCGCTACGGGGCTATGGACTGCAGGCTCTCTCTGGCTTCGGGGCCGCCCGTTCCTGCGGCTCAAGCACGTGGTCGATCGACAGTGGATCCGCGCCTACAATTCGCACTGGCAGCAGACCGGCCCCTGGCAATGGATCGATGCAGCGGCAGCGGCCTCCTCCACCACGCCGGTACTGTCGAGCCGATAAAACAAACGACTAGGCCACACCGTACCTATTTGCCATCTCCTGTTCAACAGACGAGCCTCGGATGAAGGACTCACGCTACTGCCAAATTGAACTCGTCGATCGCACCGATTTCAGCGATGACCTCGCCCTGTTTCGCTTTCAGACCGATGAGCGGCTAGACTTTACCCCGGGCCAGTACGCCACACTCGGTGTTCATCCGGACGAGATGAAACGGCCTCTACTGCGACCCTACTCCATCGCCTCAGCCCCGCACGAAGACACGCTCGACTTCTTCATCGAACTCGTGGATGAGGGGCTGTTGACTCCACGGCTTTTTGCAGCGTCGACGGGCGATCGACTTTGGATGCGGAAGAAAATCGTGGGGCGCTTCACGCTGGACACGGCGTGCCACCAGCACGTTCTCGCCGCTACCGTCACCGGTGTGGCGCCCTATGTCAGTATCATGCGCGACCAAATCCAGGCCGTGGAGGCCGGCCGTCTCGATACGCCCCACGACATGCTGATCATCCACGGAGCCAGCCATTCGTGGGAACTGGGCACCTACCTACGCGAACTGCGTGCCGCCGACGACCGGTACGACTGGCTCACGTATGTGCCCACCGTCAGCCGACCGTGGGACGAAACGGACTGGTCGGGCGAGGTCGGGCGAGTCGAAGACGTGCTGCGCAAGCACGCCGATGCTGCCGAATTTCATCGGGAGACGACCGCCGCCTACACCTGCGGCCACCCTCAGATGATCGACAAGGCCCAAGCCATTTTGGAGCGGGCCGGGTACGCCCCCGACCATATTCACGAAGAAAAATATTGGGTCGA